>CAUYZA010000299.1:0-4087 GCA_963577225.1 Dehalococcoidia bacterium
CGGCGACCCAGGCGATGGCGGCGCCGGCGACCGCGATCGCGGCGGAAGCGGTCAGCGCCCATTCGAGGCCATGCAGCAACGCTTCCGGCTTGACTGCTGCGTCATCGAGCCCCACCCCTGAGCGCGCCAGGGCGAAAGATGTTGCTTGGGCGGTGAAGATTGCCCCGGCGATGGCGATGCCGATGGCCTGGCCGATCGAGCGGGATGTGCTCAATGCGGCGGAAGCGGTTGCCTGGCGGTCGGCGACCGCGGCGCCCATGATCATCGAGACGTTGGCGGCGTCGAAGACGCCACGGGCGACGCCCACGACCAGGAGACGGAGGGTGATTCCGACGATCGGTTCGTCGAGCGCCATCCAGCCCAAGATGGCCAATGCCAACGCTTGGATCAGAAGTCCGGCTGTGCTGACCGCGCGAACGCCAAAGCGGTCGCTGGCGCGGCCACCGAGCGGCCCGACGAACAGCACCACGGCGGGGAAGACGGCCATGAGGGCGCCGGCCTCGAAGATCGAGAGCGCGCGTGCTTCGACGAGATAGAACGGCGCCAAGACCGAGACGGCGGCCAGGCCGAAGGCCTGGCAAGCCGAGGCGAGCACGCCGCCGCTGAAGCCCCAATTTTGGAATAGCGCGAGGGCGAGCGTTGGGCTGGCCGAGCGGCGCTCGGTCGCGATGAGTACGGGCAGGAGCACGGCCGCGCCGGCGAATAGCGCCACAATCGTGGCGCTGCCCCAACCCCAACTCTGGCCGCGATTGACCGCGAGCACGAGCAGGAAGAGGAGGGCGGAGAGCCAGATTGCGCCTGGAATGTCTAACCCTCGCGGTCGTCCCTCGGGCGGCGGGTCTCGCAGGCGGACCGCCACAAGCAGCCCTGCGAGAGCGAAGAACGGTACACGCAGCCAGAAGATTGCGCGCCAGTCCAGCCACTCGAGGACGGCCCCGGCGAAGAGCGGGCCGCTGGCCATGCCGAGCCCGATGGCGGCGGCCATGAAGCCGAGCGCCTTCCCGCGCTGCGAGGCGGGGAAGGCGGCGGTGGAGATGGCACCGAGATTGGAGGTGATGAAGGCCAGACCGATCGACTGCACGACACGCGCCGCTAGCAACTCCTCGAACGAGCCCGCGAGCGCGGCGGCGCCCGTCGCGACGGTGAACAGCGCGAATCCCGCCGCGTAGGGCCGTTTGGTGCCGTAGAGGTCGCCCAGTCGGCCGACGCTCATGGAGATGCCGCTCAGGACCAACATCGGGATGAGCGCGATCCAGAGGATCTCGTCGCGCGAGACACCGAGGTCGGTTCGCAGAGAGGGCAAGGCCACGTTGAGAGCGGTGACGTCCATGAACATGGCGAGGGCGCCCAGCGTGACCAGGCCAATCGCCCACCAGTGGTAGGGCAGGCCCAGCGTCGCTGGTCCGGTGACGAGCGGGGCGTCGGGTCGATCTGTCATGGCAGGCGCTGACAGCGCAGCGTTTGGGGTGTGCGGCGGGTCGGGGCTGATCTCACTCGAGCATGGTCAAGTGTTCGCGCTTGGCGAGTTCCTAGTCGATCTCGTAGCCGAGTCCGGGCTTCGTCGGCGCGTGGATGACGCCGCCTTCCATGTCGATCTCCTCGACCAGGCCGTACATATTGGCGCCCGGTACAGGGGAAGAACTCGAAGTACTCGCAGTTGGGCACGGCCATCGTCACGTGCAGATTTGCGACGTTGTTGAGCGAATTGCCACCGTGGTGAATCCCGCAGGGCATGTTGAAGCCCTCCGCGAGGTGGCAGAGTCGAACGGTGGGAGTGATGCCGCCGGTGACGGCGACGTCGCCGCGCAGGATGTCGGTCGCGTACTGCGTGATCCACTGGGTCATGCCGTAGTAGCGGCCGGGTGCGAACTCGGTCGACATGATCGGGATGTCGAGCTTCTGATGCAGCTTCACGTAGCTGTAGATGTCCTCTTCGACGAGCGGGTCCTCGTACCAGTAGGAGGCCAGCTCCTCAATCGCGCGGCCCACCCTAACGGCGTCGGCGTACTTGTAGGACCACATCGAGTCAAGCATCAGAACCATCTCGTCGCCGACTGCCTCGCGGACGGGGGTCGAGATCTCGATGTCGGCGGCGGCTGTGCCGTGAATTCAGTCGCATGAGGGCACGATAACGAACGTCGGAGGCCGGAGGTCTCAGTCCCTTACTTCTTCGCGGCCGAAGCGTTCCAGACCCAACCGGGCACCCCCTCTACGGGGGAAATAGCTTCACACAACAAGCAATAGGTGCCCGCTTGTCGACCGCGGTTGCGCACGCTGGAGAAGAGGAAGGTCGGGTAAGACGACCCGCGCCACTTCAGAACGGGCCGCGGATCGGGAAACGCCCTATCCAGCGGCTCCAATGCCGACCCCTGCGGATCGTGAAGCAGCAGCCCAGTTCTTTGGCGTCGCGATCGATGCTGATCGCGACACGATCTTGCAGCGCTATTCGCCTGCTCCGTGAGGCCTATCACCCCGTTTCGGCGGGGAACGCGGGCGATGCACGCCGCGGGTAGGCCTCGGGTTGGGGAGTCGATTCAGGGCGGTGCAGCGCGCGAGCGCCTGTGTGCTGCTGCAGGACATCGGGCCGAACCCGGTTCTGGCGTGTCCGGAGTGTGGCTGGATCGGGTCGACGCGGGCGCTGCGGATCGTGAAGAACGCCAGGCAATGAGCTGCTTTTTCGAGGCGTGGACGCCGCGATGACCGCTGCGGCACGATGGGGCTGGCTGGAATGCAGTGCCCAACTAGAGAAGGATGGATGAGCACAGCATTAGAACTGCGATGTGGTATAGGGAGGCGAGCCGCCGGGGGGGCCTGAAATCGAGCCTTGAAGAATTCTGTACAGCCACGTCGCGGCCCGAGTGTCCCGTGCGGCGTCATCAGATACCGGCTGAATGATGATAAGCTCGGGTCTGGCCAACCATGGGGGCGTGCGCTGCCTGTTAGGGCGGATGCCGAGTGACGACGGATGGGCGTTCCAATGGCCTGGGTACGCACTACCGAGCCCGACACCGACAAGCATCGCCTCTTCGGCGCAACGATCATCAATCTCTCCTGCCTCGTATTGACCGTGATCGCCTTCGTGACAGCGGCGTATGACGGGGTGGCGGCACCTGCCGCTGGCGAGACGACCCGCACGGTCACACTCCACGTTGACTGGAATTCCGTTGTGTACACAGGACAGGATGTGCCGGCCGCCAGCCTAGTGGCCGAACTCGGAGTCGAGGCGATCTGGGTCTGGGATGCCACAACGCAGCAATTTGCCAATTTCCATGCCACGCTGCCGGCGGCCCTCAATAGTTTGCAGACCATCACGAGTGGTAGCGCACTGTGGATCAAGGCGCTCATTCCCCAGACCTGGACGATGGAGGTGCACCCGGTCAGCACGGCGGTTCCTCTGCGCGCTGGCTGGAATCATGTGCCGTGGGCCACAGTGGATACGGTATCGGTCACGGATGCCGTCGCGTCCATCGGCACCCGCCTGCAAGCTGTGTACCGACTGAACCCATCCGGACGCTTCGACAGCTTTCTACCGGGCTTGCCCGCGGGGCTGGCTTCGCTCGTGACGGTCTCTCCATTCGACGCATTATGGGTGATCGTCAGCGCGGGCACACCAGTCGCTTGGACCCAGACCATTGAACCGAGTGCAGGTTTAAGAATCACCTCACCACTGTGTTTTAACGACCATGGTCCGGACTGCACCAGGTTGCGCCTGGGCGATGATTACCTTTCCACTTCGACGCCTGCCCGTGGATATCTCTACTCTTGTCTAGGGCATAATCCCAATGCGCCCGGTGCGATTGAAAGCAAGATCACGTGGATCAACTTCACTGATCAGACTTGGAATTTCCTTGACAAGTTGTGGCTGCCACGAGGCACGTTTGCCCCCGATCCAGGAACCTACGCCGAGGCGATCGTGGACGGTGACCGTCAGATAATCGTTAACAATCTTCCGGTGGACGGGAACATTGGGGATTGGCCTATGACGGCCTATCCAGCGCTGACAGCGATCGATCCCAATCCTGGTATACCCCTGTCACGTGATTCATCATTTTCATACACCGCAAGCCCGTCAGCGACTTCCTTACCG
>CAUYZA010000300.1:0-4072 GCA_963577225.1 Dehalococcoidia bacterium
ATCTCCGGTCGACCCGGCGGAAGAGCGGCGGGGGAACAGACCTATGGGTTCAATTCGAGGTTGGCAGTGCTGGGTGGCTAGAGCGGCTCGCGGAGATCGCCACCGACTGCGTGCGTGAGGCACCCACCGGGGACCCCGCAAAGCCATTCGCCTTGTCGGAGCGTTACACGGACGCACCATCCCACATCAGGAATCGTGGAACGGACTTCGAGATTACGATCCAGTTCTCAGAGGCGGGGGCGGAGGTGCGGCCGGGATTCGATTCGGCTGCGGACATGACGGTCATCGCCGATTACCAGGCGATCCTCCCGCTTGCCTGCTATGTCGTGGGGATTCACGAAGGTGGCCTAGCCGCCTTCCAGGCAATGTTGGAAACGCTCGTCATGAATGGAGAGGCCCAGCTCTCGGGCGAGTCACCCGCATACCTGGCTCCGCTCCACGACAGAATCGCCAGCCGTTCACGCCCGAATCCCTGAGAGAGCCGCATGGTCCATGGTCGCAACCCCCTCTGGCCTAGCGGTCCGCGCAGCCTGCATACGCAAGGCGTGGAGAACTCACCGGCCGCGTAGAGGGGGATGACGCGAGGACTATCCTCAAGCCGGAGGCGCTATGGCGTGGAACTGGCGCGGTTGGTCAGCTGGTCTCGCAGCGCTCGCGGTAGTGTCAGGCATCGTCGCAGGGGTAGTCGTCAGTCAGGACGACGCCACGGCGCAGCCGGCCGCGGAAGACTTCCCGATCAGCGACGGCTGGAACATCATCGGTTGGACCGGGGTGGCCTCAATCGAGGCACCCGAACTGATCGAGATGGTCCAGGCGCCCGTCAGTCGGATCTTCGCCTTCGATACGACCGACGGGTTCGCGAGCTTCGATACCACCTTGCCAGCCGTGGTCAACAGCCTGGACACGGTGACCGCGGGGGCCGGAGTCTGGGTTTTCAGTGACGGCGGCAGAACGTATCTGGCTCCGGCTCCGGTCTTACCTGCCACGCTGGAACTCGCGATCGGGTTCAATCTGGTGGCCTGGCTTGGCACCAGTGGCACACCGATCGCGGAGGCCGTGGCGTCGCTCGGCGATGCCTTGTCCGCAGCCTTCATCTGGGACGCGACCGCGCAGGACTTCGAGCGCTACGCCCCCAGCACTCCTGCGGCCCTGAACAGCAGCCGAACGCTCTCGCGAAGCGAGGGTCTCTGGCTGCTGGTCGATCGCCAGGTCGGCTGGGAGCTGGAGCCGGTGCTGACGGCCGGCTGCGCCAACCCCGATCCCTCCGCCCATGAGATCGTCTCGGGGCCCAGAGGTCCCGAGGGCCCGGACAACGACTCCGTCTTCCGCTCGCTGGAAGTCGATCCATCCAATCCCGACATCGTCTTTCTTGGCACCGAGCGCAACGGCTTCGTGCGCACCACCGACGGGGGCAAGAGCTGGACCCGCCACCGTGAGGGGCTCCGACACGCGGGCGATCTCTACCCCGAGGTTTGGGACATCGCCATCTCCCCTGCCGACCCCAACCTCATCCTGGCCGCGACGCTCGATTCCCCCGGCCCGCCGGTCGGCGACTTCCCCAGCGCCGTGGCCGGCATCTACCGCAGCACCGACGGCGGCGACAGCTGGACGCAGATCGTCTGCGGCCTGCCAACGTCGCGTATCACCGCGGTCGCCTTCCATCCAACTGACCCCCAGGTCGCCGTGCTAGGGGCGGAGGGTGGCACGCCAAGCTTCACCGGCCTCTCGACGTTTTTCCCGGGCGGCCTCTTCTGGTCGCAAGACGGTGGGCTGCACTGGACGCAGAGTGCGGTGGACCCGTTAGCCGTCGAGAACGGGTACTTGATCTTCCTCGCGCGGGGCGGCGCGACGCCCACCTTCTACACGTTTGGGCTGGACGGGAGCGGCGGCGGTGCCGGGCTTGGCTACCTGGTCAGCGATGACGACGGCGCCAGTTGGGCGCCGCGCGCGGGCGGGGAGTTCGCCGGACGGTTCGTCCCCTTCGACGTTTCGACGGACGGCCAAACGATCGTGACGGCGGAAGGGGGTCGCTTCACGCATTGGATCTCGCGCGATGGCGGCGTGAGTTGGACCGAGACCGCGATCAACCAGGCCAACGGGCCCGTCGCGATCTCGCCCGCCGACCCTGATCTGATCCTCTTCGGCACTCAGGAGCGGCTGCATCGCTCGGTCGATGGATTGGCAACGAGCACGCTCGTGGCGACGGCACCGCGTCCGCCGGGGCACCCACGGGCCGCCCCGTTCCAACAGATCGCCTTCGCGCCGTCCGACCCGACCATCGTCTACGCCGCCACCGAGAGCTACCTGCTGTTCAAGAGCGTCGACTCCGGCGCAACCTGGGAGCAAATCGCGAACCTGCGCCAGGATGTGCTGAACGCTGTGCCGTAGCCAGCGTCGTTAGGGGCTCGAAGCGTCCCCACAGTGAGTGACGCCGTGCAGCGCGAGCAGCCAGAGCGAAACCTCGGCAGGGCAAGTGTCGAGGAACGCGCGGTCGAGATTGGCGAGCGGGACGCCGAAGACCAGGAGTGGATCGACCGGAAAGATCATGCTGGGCGCAGCGGCACGCGGTCGGGCGATGCGCGTGCCTTCGGCGATCCCGCGCAGATACCCGGCCGCCTCCGCCTCGACGACCGAGCCCTCGTCGATGGGGCGCTCGACGTCCACTGCGGCTTCGGCTCCCCGTTCGAACGCCAGCTCGAGCTCTTGCTCACGATCGTCCGCGCCGACGAGATTCGTTTGCGTCGCCAGGACGGCAACCAACACGACGCCGGCGATCAGCGCCGCCGGCACGATCAGCGAGGCCGAAATCGGACGCTCCGGAACCGTCGGCGCTAGCTGCTCGAGCGGTTTGCGCGGGCGCGGGTCCTGAGCTTGCTCAGCCACGGCTGCGGACCTCCCGGACGAACCCGGCAACGGGCCGGCCCCGTCGCCTCCCGGCAGTGTAAGACCGGGCCGGGCATCGACAGTCGGGGCGGACTGCGCCGTATACCCGCGCCCCGGACGGCGGGGGAGCGGAGAGCCGGGAAGCCTCGGTCAGGAGCGCGACATGGTCGACTGGGCGGGGTTCGCCGGCGTGGAGCCGGAACTGACCGCAATCGGCGCGCGCTTGTTCCGGCGCGGCATCGCCTATCTCGGAACCATGAGCCAGACCGGCGCGCCGCGGGTGCACCCGGTAACCCCGATCTTCTCCGCCGACTCCTTGCTGATCTCGGTGACCGACGAATCACACAAACGCCGCGACTTTGATCGGGACGGGCGCTTCGCACTGCACGCGCTGCCCGGCGACGACGACGAGGAGTTCTACCTCACCGGGAGCGTCGTTCGGATCGACGACGCGGCGCGCAAGGCCGCCGCGCACCACGACCCAATCTTCACCCCACGCGACAATGATCCGCCCTTCGAGCTACTGATCGACGTCTGTCTCTGGTCGCGCTGGGAGAACGTGGGCCAGCCTGGCACGTATCCCGCGCGCCGCGTCTGGAAGGCCTCAGCCTGACCCGCTAGCCTGCGCGCCAACACGATCCGGACGGTCGAATCAGGGTAGGAGCATGCCATGAGCATCCGCGGTGAAGCCGCCGTCGTTGGCTTCCACGAGCTACCGACTCAGAAGGACTATGCGGGCAGGTCGGCCCTGGGCCTGATGGCGGAGGCGTCGCATGGCGCGATACGCGACGCTGGCCTGCGCAAGGAAGACATCGACGGCCTGATCGCGCCCGAGGGGATCAACTCAATCACCGTCGCCGAGTACATGCGGATCCAACCGCACTGGACGACGTCGGTCACGGCGCATGGCGCCAGCGGCGCGACGTCGGTCGCGACGGCGTCGGCGGTGGTGGCGGCGGGCATGGCCAAGTACGTGCTCTGCGTCTTCGGCGAGTCGCGCCCGCGCGGCAGTTCGCGCCTCCGTGGCGAGAACACCGCTCGGAGTCCAGGTCCGCCGACGCGAGCGTCCGAATGGGAACTGCCCTACGGCCCGGTCATCGCAGCCAACGGCGGTTACGGACTGATCAAGCAGCGCTACATGTATCGCTACGGCACGACACAGGAGCAGTTCGCCAAGTGCGCCGTCGAC
>CAUYZA010000301.1:0-4043 GCA_963577225.1 Dehalococcoidia bacterium
AACGCAGTCTGACGACGAGCAGGCCCAAGCCCAAGCGGAGGCCCAAGCGGAGCAGGCGGAGCAGGCGGAGCAGGCGGAAGAACAGGCCGATACCAATACGAACAAGACCAGGCCAGCACGGGAGGAAGAAGAAGAAGCCGAGGAGCAGGCCGCAGTCTCCCGCTTCGACAAGACGCCCGTCGACGGCGGCACGATCGTGGATATCACGGCCATCATCTTCGATTCCGCCGACGCCAGCCAGAGCGTGTCCAGCGAGGTCTTGCGGGTGCTCACCCGGACTCAATCGAAGCTCTTGCGATTCGCGAATCCGGACACGGGCGAACTCACCGGTGATCTCGCCTCCGGATGGGAGACGCCCGACGGGCAGACCGTCGTGTTGCAGCTCCGCGAGGGCGTGAACTGGCACGCCGAGGGGCCCGGCGCGGACCATCCAGCCTCCACCGCGGGGCGCCCGCTGACCGCCGAAGACCTCGTGTGGAACATCGAACGGCAGAAGGCCGGCGTGTTGCAGGACGGCTCCGAGGGCGCGTTCGGCCGCAAGGACTACTGGAGCAACGTTGAGTCGATCGACAGCGATGCCGGCGCGATGACGCTCAACCTGGCCGAGCCCAACGCACCATTCCTCCAGGGTCTCGGCAACGAGTTCAACCTCATGGGCCAGCCCGAACTCCTCAATGCCATCGAAGCGGAGAGCGCCGACGTCTCCGCCGACAAGGTGATCGGGACCGGGCCCTACATCCTCACCGAGTGGTCGCCCGGCGAAACCATCTCCGCCGTTCGCAACCCGGATTACTACAACCCCGGCCCCCGGGCGCACAACTGGATGTGGAACCAGTCGTTCGAGGATCCCACAGCCTACCGGATCGCCTTCGAGCAGAAGGCGGTCGATTCGATGCTGAGCGGGGGCGCGGAACTGCACCAGGCGATCCATGACGAGTTCCCGGATTCGACCTTCGTCTCCTTCAAAGGCGACGCCTTCCCGATTGCCGCTTACGTCAATATCAACCTCGAACCCTGGACCGACCCGCGCTTGGTGAAGGCTATCGACCTCGCCATCGAACGGCGTGAGCTCATCCAGCAACTCTCGCAAGGGCGGGGGAAGGTCAGCGGACCCGTGCCGTGGGTGCAGGAGGCCTGGGCGATTCCGCAGGACGAGCTCACCGACTTCGCGGCCTACAGCCTCGACCGCGATGCGGCCCTGCAGGAAGCCAACGAACTCTGGAGCGCGGGCGGCGGTCCGGACGTGGGCCCGATCGACTGGGTCAATTCAGAGGCCTATGAGGCCACGCGGCCGGGCTCGACGCAGGCCATCGCGGCGATGTTCAACCGGGCGTTCGGCACCGACCAGTTCCGAGGCGTCAACCAAACCTATGGGGAGATCTTCCCCTCTTGGTTCGACAAGACGTTCACCACGTTCTTCTCCTGGATTCCAAACCTGACGGTCCCGGACGCACGATCGGACTTGGCGGCCGCGTTCAAGACCGACGCGGCGGGCAACTACTGGAGCGTGAGCGAGCCAGAGGAGATCGATGCCAAGCTCGACGCCGCATTCCAGGAATTCGACTACGAAACCGCGAACGGGCTTGTGCGTGAAGTCCAGGACTTCATCCTCGAGAATGGGCAGTTCGGTCGTCACATCATCTTCAACCCAGTCGGCTCGACGGTCTCGTGGAACTACCTGCACGCCTCGCTGAAGTCGGAGACCGAGGGCTACACCTTCGAGTCGGAGAGCCTGCAGGCCCTCGACTCGTGGATCGACCCGACCGATCCGAGCATCGAAGGCCGCAGGGCGCCGGAGCCGCGTTCGCTCTAGCGGGCGACGAGCTACACGAGGAGATCACACGGGGGCCGGGACGCGAACCGTCGAGTTCCGCCCGGTCCCTCTCTTCGTCTTCCGCTAGAAAACCGCCAACGGTCCCGTGCAGTCATACATCATTCGCCGAGCCGTTCTGAACATTTTCGTCCTCTGGATCGTGGCGACGATCGTGTTCTTCGCCGTGCACGTCCTGCCCGGCAGTTTCGCGTCCCAGCAGTTCTCCAGCGCGAACCTCGGCGGCGTGACCCCCGAGGCGATCGCACGGGCCGAGGCGATCCTTGGGCTCGACAAGCCCGTGATCGAGCAGTACGGCGCGTTCCTCTGGGATCTGGTGCAGTTCGACCTCGGCGAGTCGTTCCTCACCAAGCGCTCCGTCTGGAGCGAGCTCGGCCGTGCCGTGCCCTACTCCATCGAACTCGGCGTCCTGATCGTCCTGGTCGGGTTCACGATCGCCATCCCGGTCGGCATCCTCAGCGCCGTCAAGCAGGATCAGTTACCCGACTATCTCTTACGCGGCGGCGCGATCTTCGCCCTCGCCGCGCCGGCCTTCTGGACCGCCTCGATCGCCGTGATCCTTGTCCTGGAGTGGAACTTATTCCGGATCGATGTGACCGGGCAACCCCACATCTGGGAGGACCCGAAATTGGCCCTCCAGTGGTATCTGATCCCCATGTTCGCCGGCGGGATCGCGAGCACGGCGACGACCATGCGGCTGCTGCGTTCCCAGATGCTCGAAGTGCTGCGGGAGGACTACATCGTCACGGCCCGCGCGAAGGGGCTGCCGGAGCGCACGATCATCATGCGCCACGCGCTGCGCAACGCCTGGCTGCCCATTCTCACGGTCATGGGCCTGACGGTGGCGACGATCATCGGCAGCCAGATCGTGCTCGAGCAGATGTTCAACATCCCCGGCGTGGGCCGGCTGCTCTGGCAGTCCGTCTCCCTGCGTGACACGCCGCTTCTCGAAGGCCTCGTCTTGGTCGTGGCCTTCGTGGTCGTCTTCACCAACCTCTTCGTCGACGTCCTCTACGGGCTGCTCGATCCGCGTGTGAGACTCGCGTGACGACTCCCAACGCCCCCACATCCCTGCCGTTCGAGGAACGCCTCTCGCCGCTGACGCGCTTTACGAGAGCATCCCGCGCCCTGGGGCGCTTCTGCCGCCAGAAGAAACTCGGCGGCTTCGGCCTCGTCATCGTCCTCGTCTTCATCGTGCTGGCACTGTTCTCCGGGACGCTGGACCGCTACGACCCGACCTTCGTCTTTGCTGCGGAGAATCCGAACTTTAAGGTCGACCCCACGATCGCCGAGCTCGCCGAGGATCCGAACATCAGCTCACCACATGTGGTGGCGCTGTTCGAAACGCCGAGCGGCGAGCATTGGTTCGGCACCGACAGGTTCGGGCGCGACATCTACGCCCGCGTGATCCACGGCACCAAGCTCGCGCTGACCATCGGATTCGGCGCCTCGCTGATCGCCGTCGTCGCCGGCCTCGTCATCGGGGCGATCTCCGCCTACTACCTGGGCAAGATCGACCTGGTCGTCCAGCGCGTGATCGACGCGATCTATGCGTTCCCGTTCCTGATCTTGATCCTGCTGATCGTGCAGATCGCGGAGCCCTCCACGAGAAATGTCGTGTTCGCCCTCGGCTTCGGCGGGATCCCCTTCGCCGCGCGCCTAATCCGATCCGCGGTGCTCGCCGTGCGTGGGTCGGAATACGTCCAGGCGGCCCGCGTGACCGGCGCCTCCGATCTCCGCATCCTGGTGCGGCACGTGCTGCCTAACATCGGCTCGATGTTAATCATCGTCTTCTCGGTTGGGATCGGGGCCTTCATTTTAGCCGAAGCGACGGTCTCGTTCTTGGGTGCGGGGCCGCCCGGCGCGATCTCCTGGGGCAGAATGGTGTCCTCCGGACGCGGGGCGCTGGACCTACATCCATGGGAGAGCATCTTCGCCGGCGGTGCGATCACGCTGCTGGTAATGGCGTTCAACCTGCTGGGCGACGCCCTTCGCGATGTCTTGGACCCGCGCTTGCGCGGCGTCTGATTCCAGTCCGCAGCCCGGTGTCAGCGCGGTGCCGACTCCACCGCGGGCCGGGGAGATTCGTGAGCGGTTCGGTTCACGTTGAGGCCGGCCAGCAATCGCAGCCACTCGGGCCGACTGGGCACCGTCCGGGGTGGCTCGCGCCGATGGTCATCAGGGAGGGGTTCTTCGTCGGGAGCACCCTATC
>CAUYZA010000302.1:0-3996 GCA_963577225.1 Dehalococcoidia bacterium
CAAGTAGGGGCGCGAGTGAATTTCCCTCCGGCTCAAGCGGAGAAGCGCAATGAACACAGGCATCGAGGCGGGGCTGATAGCCCTGGTCGACCAGGATGCGCATCTCGAACCAGCGCGCAATCAAGTCGAGTCCGTCGTCGCGATCGAGACGGGTCAGCGCTTCCACGAGCAGTCGATAGAGGTTGCCGACATCGCCCGCTGCGTCGGTGAAGCGGTCAACCAACTCGGCCAGGTAGAGGCCGCGGCTGAGCCGATCGAGGTCATCGTGCAGATCGGCGAAGGACTTTTGTGTTTCGGCTTGGGTAATGATGTCCAGATTTCGGCCTCGGGCGAGGAGGAGGCTGACCTGCGTCAATGGCTCGAGATGGCCGGCCAGCTTGCTGCGCGGGCGGCGCAAGCCCTTGGCCACGGCTTCGACCCGACCCAACTGCGGCGTGAAGAGGACGCAGATTTTGTCGGCCTCGCCGAAGCGGCGCTGGCGCAGGACGACGGCGTCGGTGCGGTAGACGCGGGGGGCCGGCATCAGTGCGGCTCGCCTGGGTGGGGCGGGGTCTCAGCATCGACGGCGGCGGCGATGGAATCACTCGCGGACGCAGCGTCGAACGGGGGATCGTCGACGGGTTCGGCGGACTGGGGCGGTCCGGCGTCGAGCGGGACCCGGTGCTGGAGCGCACGGTTAAGGGTTCGCTCGTCGGCGTATTCGACATCGGCGCCAACAGGCAGGCCGTGGGCGAGACGAGTGACGCGAACGCCGAGCGGCTGGATCACGCGCGCGAGGTAGGCGGCGGTGGCCTCGCCCTCCAGGTTGGGGTTCGTGGCCAGGATAATCTCGCCGACTTCGGTGGACTGCAGCCGCTGGAGCAACTCGCGGACCTTGATCTGCTCGGGACCGACGCCGTCCATTGGGCTGAGCGAACCATGCAGAACGTGATAGCGGCCGTTGTAGCCGCCGGCGCGCTCGATCGCGAGGATGTCGAGCGGCTCCTCCACGACGCAGATCATGCTCGCGTCGCGGGTGGGGTCGTCGCAGAGGCCGCAGGGATCGGTCTCGGTAACGTTCTGGCAGGTCGAACAGAGCTGAATCCGGTCCTTGACCTCCAGCAGCGCCGCGGCGAGCGCTTCGGCCTCCTCGCGCGGGGCGCGCAGCACGTGGTAGGCGAGTCGCTGGGCGCTCTTGGGACCAATGCCGGGGAGCCGGTGGAAGGCCTCGATCAGGCGTGCGAGAGGCGCCGCGGTGGGGGCCGTACCACTCATCGTCGGCTTAGCCCCCGAAACCAGCGCCGCGTAGGTTCGGTCCGCCCGGGCTGGGTCCGCCTGAGCCGCCTAAGCCGGGGATCCCGGCCGTGAGGCCGGACATGCGCTGCTCGGAGAGCGCTTCGAGCTTGTCGTTGGCCTCGTTGACGGCGGCGATGATCAGGTCTTGCACCATTTCGTGGTCGTCGGGGTCCAATACATCGGGGTCGATCGTAACCGAACGGAGTTTGTGGTCTCCGCCAAGCGTGACGCTAAGCGCGCCGCCGCCCGCACTGGCCTCGACGGTGGCCTCACGAAGTTCGTCCTGGGCCTGGCTGAGTTGCTCTTGCAGTTCCTGGGCCTGGCGCATCATGGCCGGGTCGATGCCACCTGCCGTCGCGGCGCCGCGTCCACGTGCCTTCTTGCGGCCGGAGCGGAACATTCCGCCTTTTTTCGCCATTTCCGCGCTCGCTTCTCTAGCCTGCCAGTCAGCGTTCCTTGCTCCATGGTACCGCGACGACGAGGCCGTCGCTGGATCGGCACAGGCGGTCCTAGGCGCCCGGCCCAACGCGCTTCGCGCCCAGCTTTTCCGCCTCTTCGACCAAGGAGACCTTGCGGTCCGCGTCGCCCTCCGCCGCCATGCAGCGGAGGGTCACGGTCCGCCCCAGGGCGGCGCAAGCGGCGGCGGTCACAGCCGCCGCCTGTTCCTGCACCATGCCGAGGTGAAAGTCGACGTACATGGGAAGGAACTGGAGCACGATCTCGTCGCCCTTGACGTCGGGGATTGTGCATGAGCCATTGAGGATCCCAACCAGCTTGTGCTCACCGCTGGCCTTGAGCTGCTGCCGGATATCGAACAGGACCTGCTCTTGCGGAGTGCGCTCCACGGGGGCCGGCGGAGGGCTCTTCTCCGGGGCACTCGCGGCGGACGCCGGCTGTCGACGCTCGGGGCGAGGCTGGTCCGGAGTCTCGCCCCGGCGGGCGGACGGAGGTTGGCTGCGTCGTTGGGACTGACGACCACGGTCGCCCTGCGCCCGCTGTCCCTGTCCGTTGCCCTGACGGCTGCCGGCCTGGCTGCGCGCTCGCGGTTTGGCGGCCGGGGGCGGCTGGAGTTCCTTCTCGAAGGCGAGGCGGCCGAGCGCGATCTCGAGCGGCAGGGCGAGGTACGGGTCGGGCCGAACATCGGCGTCGTTGAGCGCCTTGAGAGCCGCGACGGTCGTGGCCGGTTCGACACCTTTGACGAGCTCAACGAGCGCCTGGCGCTCCGGTTCGCTCAAAGCAAGCGTGTCGGCGGCGTCCGACTGGACGAGCAACGCGTGGCGCAAATGCTCGACGACCTGACGCTTGAAGCGGTGCAGGTCGACGGCGTCTTCTTGGACCGCCCCGAGCACGGCTAGGCCGTCCTTGAGGTCCTTGGTCAGGGCGGCACGGGCAAGGTCCAGCGCGCGCTTGTCGATGCTGAGGCCGAGCGCCTCGACGGCGTTCTCCAGGCTGATCGGGCTGCCGTGGCTGGCCCAGACCTGATCGAGCAGATTGATGGCGTCGCGAGCGGAACCGGTCGCCTCGCGGGAAATCAGGGCGAGCGCTTCGTCGGGGATCTCGATGCCCTCGGCGTCGGCGATGCCGCGCAGGTGGCCGGTTAACGCCTCGACGCCGATACGCCGGAAGTCGAAGCGCTGACAGCGGCTGAGCACGGTCGCCTTGAGTTGTTCGGGGTCGGTGGTGGCGAGGATAAAGACGATGTGGGGCGGGGGCTCCTCAAGGGTCTTGAGCAGCGCGTCGGCGGCGGCGTCGGTCAGCTGGTGAACCTCATCGATCAGATAGACCTTGAAGCGGGCCGCCGTCGTGGGGGCATAGTTGGCGCGCTCGCGCAGGTCGCGGATGTTGTCGATGCCGCGGTTGGAGGCGGCGTCGATCTCGACCAGGTCGAGGGAGGCTTCGAACTCGCCGGCGTCGGTGTCCGCCAGGTCCCCCGTCTCGTCGGTCGCAGAGTTGATCGCGCGGGCCAGGATCCGGCCGATGCTCGTCTTGCCTGTGCCGCGCGGCCCGGCGAAGAGATAGGCATGCGCGATCTTGTCTTGGGTGATGGCGTTCTGCAGCGTACGCACGATGGGGTCCTGACCGACGACGTCGGCGAAGCGGTGGGGGCGCCACTTGCGATAGAGGACGGTTTGGGGCATCAGCATCCCAGGGGTAGTGCGATCCACCTGGGGAGTATACGGGGGCGACTAGGTTGGCCGGTTGAGCTATGTCGGGTTGTTCGATGTCCCTTGGAGGGAGGCAGCGAGTGTGAACGTTCAGCGAGCGGCTTGCGGGCGTCCCAGCCGACTGAGGGCGCGGGCTTCGAGCTGTCGCATGTGGGCATCGTCGGGCTTAGTTTCGTGGTCGAAGCCGAGTAGGTGCAGCGTGCCGTGAACGACGAGCAGGGCGAGCTCGTCGACGAGGGACACGTCGCGCTGCTTCGCGCCGACGGCCGCGACGGGCAGGGCGATGATCAGCGCGCCCAGATCTTCGACGCCGTCAGGGCGGCGCAGGCCGGGAATGTCGATGTTGAACGAGAGCACGTCGGTGGGGTGATCTTCGCCCAGGTAGCGCTTGTTGAGGCGCTGCACGGTGCGCGTATCGGCGATCGTGACGGAGATCGCGCGTGGGTTGCGCAGGCCGCGGGACTGGAGGGTGGCGACGACGGTATCACGCAGCAAAGCAGCGCCAACGCGCTTGGCGTAGCACCGGTCAATGTCGATCTCGACGACGTGCTTCGCG
>CAUYZA010000303.1:0-3979 GCA_963577225.1 Dehalococcoidia bacterium
TCGGGCCGCATGGTGTAGATCTGTGTGAGATCGACGACGAAGGCGATCGGTGGGCCATCGGCCATCGCCACCTTTGGGGATCCGCCCGCGTCCGTCCAGGTGGTGCCACACTCCATACAGGAGGTATGCTGATTTCGTCGAAAGAACAAGTTTTTGCGCATTTAGGGTCAGGAAAACATGAGCGAAGCGAACTATTGGGATCGAACACGACGCAGCCGACTATCGCGGCGCACGCTGCTGAGCGCCAGTGCCCGAGCGGGCGTGGGCGCCGCCGGACTGGCGCTCGTCGGGTGTGGCGACGACGACGAAGACGACGCAGCCGCCCCTTCGGCCAAAGGCCAGAAATATGGTGGTGAGGTAGTCATTGCGAGAGACTTCGGAATCGACGGGGGCTGGAACCCGTACATCTCGCTGACTGGGGCCGACCACGGCGGCTTCCTGAAGTACATCTACGACTCGGTACTCGGATACGACGACAATGGCTTCGTGCAAGCGGAATTGGCCGAAAGTTGGGAGATCCCGGACGACGTCACATACGTCTTTAACTTCGCGCCCGGGCGTGCCAAATTCCAGGACGGTGCGCCGGTCGACGCGAACGCCATGCAAACGAACATGGAATACGTCGCGTCCGATCCCGACGCTGCTGGCAACAGCCGCGCCCAGACCGCTATCGCGGACTCCAACTTCGAAGCCGTCGACGATGTCTCCTGGCGGATGGTCAAGGAGAAGCCCTTCGGGCCGACGATTGTGGGCTTCTACTCCAACCCCGGGGCGGGCATGTTGATCTCGCCGAACGCCATTGAGACTGCGGTCACCGATCCGGTGGGCGCGGGACCGGCGCGCGTGGTGGAGTACCAAGAGGGCGAGCGGTGGTTAGGGGAGAAGTGGGACGGCTATTGGGACAGCGAGCACGTCTACGCCGACAAACTCGAGATCAAGATCCGCCCTGACGCGAACGCCAGGTGGGCGGCATTTCTGGCCGGGGATTTCGCGTACCAGGAGCCGCCCGGCGGGGTAACCAGCGAACTGAAAGCAGAACTTGAGGCCGACGGCTTCCAGGTCGCGACAGGCATCTGGCAAACCTGGATGGGGCAGTGGTTCAATCTCAATCCGGCCGCCGAGGGCTTCAACATGTTCCGCGACCCGCGTTTGCGGAAAGCCCTCAACCTCAGCGTGAACCGCGACAAGGTCAACGATGTAGCTTTTGACGGATTGGGCAAGGCCTCAGTCTGCAACACCAGCACCGAGAGCTGGGCAATTCAGGAGGGCAAGAACTACTACGATGCCCCGGATGCCCAAAAGTCGCAGGAACTGCGCGACGCGGCAGGCTATGGCACCGATAACCCCGTGAGTGGCGTCTTCATGGGCTTCGGCACCGAGTTCCATCGGCGCTCAGCCGAACCGGTGTTCAACCAGTTGCTGGAGGGGGGTTGGGACTTCGAGTACTTCGATGCCTCCGAGTCGGTGGTCTTGGACCGCCTATTCGTGTCGGAGGACTGGATCACGGCCTGCCTCAGCTGGGAGTCACCGTTCGATCCCGACGCGACGATGCGCCCCACGATTGAACTCGGCCTCAAGGGCTGGTACTACGGCGGGGATAATGCACTTCCTGATGGCCCCGGCACGGGACGCGCCGACATCAACTTGTATCCGAACGACCCGGTGCTGCAAGGCATCGCTGAAACTGAAAAATTGCTCAACGAAGCCGCCGGCGTCGCCTCGCAAGAGGACCGCCTGGAGCCCTACGACCGGCTATTTGCGAGCTTCGGCGACGGGAACGACGACGTCGAGGGGCATGCCTGGACCTACAACTGGGTCCAGTACCCCGCCGGCCAGGCCGCACAAAGCAACGTCGGCGGATTCCGAATGAGACCGGTTGATGGCGACATCGCAGGCGACGGTTACAAGGGCCTTTGGTTCAACTCCTAAGATCCAACGGGGATGGCCCAAACCTCGGCGGGGCTCGCACGCCCCCCGGGGTCCCCGTGACTCGGGAGCTGCCGGCAATCACGGCCATGATCTAGACCGCGAGACGGCGTCATTGCGCCGGGCGACGGTGTCCCATCTGATTTGAGCCAAGGCGGATGCCGCGCTACATCGCCACCCGGGTCCTCTCCTCGCTCGTGATCCTCTGGGTCGTCAGCCTCGTCTCGTTCCTGCTGATGAACCTGCTGCCCGGCGATCCCTCCTTCGGCATCGGTGGTATCGAGTCGACCCCCGAATCGTTGGCCGCTATCCGAGAGCGCCTACACCTCAACGACCCGTTGATGGAGCGATACTTCCGCTGGTTGTTCAATGCCCTGCAGGGCGATCTGGGGCTGAGCCTGGTGAACCAGGCCTCGATCTCGGAAATGTTCGCGCGGCGGATCCCGGCGACCGTGGAGTTGGGCGTGTTGAGCCTTCTCGTGGTCTTGATCGTGGCGATTCCGATCGGCGTGCTGGCGGCGTTACGACCCGGCTCCAAACGGGAAGTGACCGCCAGCACATTTATGATCGTCGGGAACTCGATACCCGAGTTCCTCACGGGCATCGCGCTGATTCTCCTGATCGGTCTGGAACTGGACCTGCTTCCCGTCGGCGGGTACGTCTCGATCGGGGAAGATCCCATCGAGAACCTGAAGCACATGGCGATGCCGGTGCTGGCCATCGCGCTCACCGCGACGACGTTGCTGATGCGGCAGACGCGCTCCGCGATGATCGATGTGATCAGCGACGACTACATCCGCACGGCCCGCGCCAAGGGCCTGCGCGAGCGGACCGTCGTCGTCCGTCACGCCCTGCGCAACGCCATGATCCCCATCATCACCATCTTCGGCTTCCAGGTGGGGCTCATCTTCAGCGGCGCGGTGGTCACGGAGAACGTCTTCGCGATTCCGGGCATGGGTCGGCTGTTCGTCGAGTCCGTGGTCGTGAATCAAGACTTCGCCATCGTCCAGAACCTCGTCATGTTCTTCGCGATCGCGGTCGTCGCGGTGAATCTGCTGGTGGACCTCTCCTACCCCCTGATTGATCCGCGCATCCGAGTGGGACGGGAGGGCGCGTGAGTACCGGTATGGCTCCCACCGGATCTGCTGCACCTCCGGCGTTCTCGCTCGAAGGGATTCGCGACCGGCACTGGTACCGCGAGGCACGCGCGATCCTGCGTGTCTACCGGCGCAACCGCCCCGCAGTGCTCGGCGCACTGCTGCTGATCGGTTTCGGGCTTGTGGCGGCGTTCGCGCCGCTCATCTCCCCCGACGATCCGCTCCAAACCACACAGACTCGCGAGGCCGTCTTCAATACTCCGAGTTGGGATCATCTCGCGGGCACAGACCGTCTGGGGCGGGACGTGTTGAGCCGCACCATCTTTGGAGCTCGGATCGCCTGGCAGATCGTGCTGGTCGCGATCGGCGTTGCTCTGGGCCTCGGCGTGCCGCTGGGCCTGCTGGCGGGATACGTCGGCGGCAAGCTGGACGAGTTGCTGATCATGCGCTTCGTCGATGGCGTGATGGCGATGCCGGGCCTGATTCTCATCCTCGCCGTCGTCGGCGCGACGGGGCCTAGCCTCACAAACACCATGCTCATCATCGGCGTCGTCTGGTCGCCCGGCTACGCGCGGCTCACGCGCGGCATCGTGCTCACCATCAAGCAGGAAACCTACATCGAGGCCGCCCGCGCGATCGGCGCGGGTCCGGTCCGGATCATGGCACGGCACATGCTGCCCAACGTCGTGGCGCCGGTCCTGGTGTTGGCGTCGCTCTCGGCCGCCGGGATCATCCTCACAGAGGCCGGCCTGAGCTTCATCGGCGCCGGCGTGCAACCCCCCACGCCCGCCTGGGGCGGGATGGTCGCCGATGGCTATCAGACAATCCTCGTGCGGAACGCCTGGCCCCTCGTCGCCCCGGCCATCGCCATCATCGTGCTCGTGATGTCGTTCAACTTCGTCGGCGACGGCGTGCGCGATGCCTTCGACCCACGGCTGAGGAATATTCGATGAGTA
>CAUYZA010000304.1:0-3947 GCA_963577225.1 Dehalococcoidia bacterium
AGCGAGATCACGGCCGTGGGCATGTGGACGCGCACGATGGGCATGTCGGCCCAGATCACGGAGTTCCGCGTCGTCACTGCCGACGGCGTCGTCCTCGGCCCCTTCACCCTGCCCAACGCCAACCAACTCCATCTCTTCCCGGTCGAAGCGCGCGCCCGCTTCCTCCGCTTCGAGGTGGTCGCCTCCTCGGGCGGAAACACGGGCGTCGTTGAGTTGCTGGTCATCGGGACCGCAGCCGAGTAGCCCCCATCACGCTGCTCCGGCTCTGCCGCACTCGAAACAAGCTCTCGTTCCTGCGAGCATCTAGCGCGCGCCGCCCGTCGCGGCCTACCATGCGCCGCGACCGGCGTGCGTCAACCGCACCCAACCGAAAAGGATCAGCCATGAGCGTCTTGGATCAGTTTTCCCTCGAAGGCCGCACCGCCATCGTCACCGGCGCCTCCTACGGCCTCGGCGCCCGCTTCGCGACCACGCTGGCCGAGGCCGGCGCCAACGTCGTACTCGCCGCACGCAGCGTCGACAAGTTGCAGGATGTCGCCACGCAGGTCGGCGACCTCGGCGTGGGGACGCTCGTCCAGGAGTGCGACGTCAACAACCCCGAGGCCGTCCAGGCCACCGTCGCCGCGAGTTGGGAAGCCTTTGGTCGCGTCGACATCCTCGTCAACAACGCCGGCATCATCGCCGAGGCCGGCGTCATGCCGGAGCGCGTCACCGACGAGATGTTCGCCCTCACCATGGCCACCAACGTCAACGGCGTCTTCTCCTTCGCCCGCGAGGTCGGCGCGCGACAACTGGCCGACGGCAAAGGCGGCTCCATCATCAACGTCTCCTCGGTGGCCGGCTTGGCCGCGCAGCCCCACTTCCCCACTGCCTACCAGGCCAGCAAAGCCGCGGTGATCAACCTCACCCGCAACCTGGCCGCCAGCTGGGCCAGCCGTGGCATCCGCGTCAACTCGCTCTGCCCCGGCTGGTTCCCCTCGGAGATGACCACCCCGTTCTTCGAAATGCCCACCTACTGGGACCGCATCGAAGCGATGACGCCCATGGGCCGCTCCGGTCGCGACGGTGAACTCGAGGCCGCGCTCCTCTACCTCGCCAGCGACGCCTCCAGCTACATGACCGGCGCAACCATGGTCCTGGACGGCGGCATCTCCGCCACCCTTGGCGGCGTCGACTACAACGAAGATATGTTCGCCTCCATGGTCGAGGTCGCCGGCGAGTTCGGCACGCCCATCCGCCCCTCCTAGGGGCGACGGGTGCCTCGGTGGGGCCGGAGCTACGGCGCCGTCGCTTCGTAGGGCGGTCTGCCGAACAGCACGCGCAGCAAGCGCGTCGGATGGCCGCTGCGCTTGCGCGCCCGTCTACCCCTCCGCGCCCGTGCCCCACTCGATCGAGTTCTTCAGCAGCAGCTCGTAGGGTGCCGACTCCCACGGCCCGCGGAAGTGGTCGGGCGAGAATGGTCTGGCAACACACTCTCGTGCACCGACGTCTGCGCGTTCGTCAGCGGACTGTGGGGCAATGCCCCGGCGCGATGTAGGCTGCCGCGCCGTCGCCCACGTCGCGCACGAAGCCCAACGCGTGCGACTTCCCGTCCGGCAGCAACGACAGATCCTCGCCGTAGATCTCATCGACGCAGGGCGGCGACTCGATATCGCTCGTTGTCAGCAGCGCCTGCGTCTCCGGGTGCAGCACCTCCACCATGTACGGCTCAGCCTGAATCTAGAACGTCGCTGGCAGGTTATGCGTCAGCACATGGTTACGATCGGCCACCTCCACCGTCATCTCCTGGATCGGCGGGTGGGTCAGGGAGAACCCGCGCAGTGTCTCGTGATGCGGCAACTTCGTCATCCGGCGACGGCCGTCTTCGCGGCCGATCCGCTCCGCCTTGCCGCCCGTGCTCCCGTGCAGCGCCAACCAACGACCGCCGTCGCCCAGCCAGTCGCAGATCACGCCCGCCTCGTGCTCGTCCGCGAACGGACCCGACACGTACGCCACCAGCAACTGGCAGTCCGTGAAGTCGCTGCTCACCGTCGCATGCACGGTTTCTCGTTGCTCTGCAGCGCCTGCCGGATCCGCATGCGCGCATAGTCAATGTCGTGCCCCGCGTGCTTGCCCGGCGGGAAGCCCCCCGCGATGACGTGGACTCGAATCGGTGTAGGTATGGCGTCGCTCCTCTCCGCCCAAGTTCGGACGAAGTCTATCCGCTCGCCACATCCGTCTCCCATCCGTTCGCGACTCGACCCGGCCCAATTCGGATTAGCATGACCGCGAACCAACTCCTACCGAAAGCGAACACCGATGCCTGCCCTCGACGGACTGCGGATCCTGGACATGACCCAGTATGAGGCGGGCACCTCCTGCACCCAGGCGCTCGCCTGGATGGGCGCCGACGTCGTCAAGGTCGAGCCGCCCGGCTACGGCGACCCCGGACGCCGCACCCGCCAGGGCCAGGGCAACTCGCCCTACTTCCTCAACTGGAACAGCAACAAGCGCAGTATCGTGCTGGACCTCGCCCAGGCCCGCGGCCGTCGGATCCTGCTCGACATGGCCCCCCACTACGACGTCTTCGTCGAGAACTACGGCCCCGGCGTCGTCGAGAAACTCGACATCGGGTATGACGTCATGAAGGCTGCCAACCCCCGCATCATCTACGCCCGGCTCAAGGGCTTCGGCACCAGCGGCCCCTACGCCGACTACAAGTGCTACGACATGGTCGCCCAGGCCGCCGCCGGCGCCTTCTCCGTCACCGGCGATCCCGATGGCCCGCCCATGCTGCCCGGCCCCACCACCGGCGACGCTGGTACCGGCGTCCAGCTCGCCCTCGCCCTGCTCGCCGCCTACGTCCAGCAACAGCGCACCGGCGAAGGCCAGCTGATCGAAATCTCCATGCAAGAGGCCATGACCTACTTCATGCGCACCCGCATCTCCGGCGGCGCCGACTGGGGTAACGCTGTCGCTCCGCGCGCGGCCAACGGCTCCGGCGCGCTCGTCAACCTCTACGCCTGCAAGCCTTTCGGCCACAACGACCACGCCTACATTATCTGCACCACCAGCCGCATGTGGGACTCGCTCTGCCTCGCTATGGACCGAGCCGACCTCGCCGTCGACCCGCGCTTCGAGACGGACGAGCTCCGCGTCGAAAATTCGGACGCCCTCTACGCCGAGATCGCCTCCTGGGCCCAGCAGCACACCAAATGGGACGTCATGAAGATCCTCGGCGAGGGCGGCGTGCCCTGTAGCGCCGTCTTCGACACCGTCGACCTCTTTGCCAGCGAACACCTCAACGGCCGCGGTTTCATCCACACGATCGACCACCCCGAGCACGGCGAGATCAAACTGCTCGGCTGGGCCCCCCGCATGTCGAAGAGCCACGTCCCGCTCGAGCGCGCGCCCCTTATGGGCGAACACTCCGACGAGATCCTCGCCGCCGACCTCGAACTTGGCCCGCCTCAGCTCGCCGAGCTCCGGGAGGCCGGCATCGTCGGCTGACCAGCAAAACGTCCGGCCACCGCTCGGGTCCACCGCCACCGAACCCAGATTGGAGCCAGGCATGCTCACCCGATTGGACCACGTCGGCGTCGTCGCCCACAGCCTCGACGAGGCCAGTCAGGTCCTCGTCGCCCGCCTCGGCTTCGAACTCGACCTCGTCCGCGCGCCCTTGCCCGACGGCAGCTACTTCGCCCCTGAGCGCACACAAATCTTCTTCATCAAGATCGGCGTCGGCGAGACCCGCATCGAGATCCTGCTGCCCGAGGACAACAAGAGTGGCATCGGCCGCTGGCTCCAGAAGCGCGGGCCCAGCATGCACCACCTCTGCTATGCCAGCGACAACGTCCCCGCCGATGCCGCCCGGCTCCGCAACGAGGGCCTCGAAATGATCGACCTCGGCGCCGACCCCGAAACGCTCAGCACCTGCTTCTTCCACCCGCGCAGCATGAACGGCATCC
>CAUYZA010000305.1:0-3946 GCA_963577225.1 Dehalococcoidia bacterium
CGTCCGGTCCGCGCCCGCGCGCCTTGTGCCCGGGGGACGGGGAGAGAGCACGATCTGCTGAGGCACGCCTGTCGCGCCGCTGGGCCCTCCCTGCTCGCCGACCTGGAGGAACTTGCCGGGCAGGTCGGGCGGCGAGAACAGCGGCAGGCCCAAGGTGTCGCGGTAGAACGTCAGCGCACGCTCCATGTCGTCGACGATCAGGACGACCTCTGCAAGACTGCGAAATGTCGGCATCACTGCCTCCTCTCTCTTCGGTAAGCTGCGCGCCGCCGCGCACGGTTAGTTTTCAGGCTGGCGAGCACAGCACCCGGCTCCACGTGGCCCCGATGCACTGATCCTCAGTCGTGATGCTAACCGTCCGGGCGCGACCGGCACCGCTCGGTTCGGCGGCGCAGCGGCCCGACACGGTGGCCCGATCGTCTGGATGCGTCGGCAGACGCGTGCTGCGCTGCCGTCGGATCGTTGCCGCCCAATGACGAAGAGCCGAGTCTTGCCGGACTCTCAACGTCTGGACCTCTCTTCCTTTTTTCACGCCTCCTTCGGCGCACGAGCCGGGATCGGATCGAGTGCACCGGGACGTCCGGCTGGATTCTCCTGCGGATTCGCCACTCCGCTGAACATCCGCGTCTGGAACGCGCATATCATCAGCGCTCGATGAAGACGCGCGGAAGGCACAGCCATGGCAATCACCATCATCTACGACGAGCGCGCGACCCCGGCGGACAGTGGCCGGGCGGAGGGCGACAACCTCTGGGTCGCGGCGGCTGATCTCATCGCCGCCACGGGCTGGGAGCTCAAGCCGGAAGGCATCTGCCGCGACGAGCTCTGCATCCCCGTCACCGGGAAGCAGACCGCACTGCTGCGTGGCGACGGCAACGCGCAGCGAGTCAACCTCGCCGGCTTCGCCCGCTACCTTGATCAACCGGTCGCACACGACGACACCCACGGCGCGTGGTACTTCGGCACGTCCGCGGCGCAACTGCAGGCACCGCTGCTTCGGCTGGAAGCCCCTGACTTCGAGCTGCCCGATCTCAGTGGCCGCAGGCACCGCCTCACCGAGCAGCTCGGCAAGAAGCTCCTGCTCATTGCCTGGGCGTCCTGGTGAGGGTGCCGCTTTGACCTGCCAGTCTGGCAGGACCTGCGCGAGGAGCTGAAGGACCAGGGCTTCGAGACCGTCACCGTCGCCTGCGAGACGGCGGGGCGCGAGGCGGCGGAGCCGTTCATCCGGGCGGCGAATCCCACGCATCCCTCACTGATCGATCAGCACCACGTGATGCCGGAGCTCTACAACACCCGAAACGTCCCCGCCGTGTTCTGGATCGACGAGGCGGGTGTGATCGTGCGCGCGAACGACCCAATCTACATCCAGCGCCGCGATCGGGAGACCGGGGAGACGACGGTTAACGAGAAATACCTCGCTGCCGTGCGGGACTGGGTGCAGCAGGGGGCGGAAAGCATCTACCTCACTTCGGCTGAGGAGACGACCCGCCGGATGGGTGTGTACGATCCCGAGAACGGGCAGGGGAACGCCCACTTCCGCCTCGGCGTCTACCTGCATGAGCAGGGTCACGGCGAGCCGGCGATCGCCCAGTTCAAGCGGGCGCACGAGCTCAAGCCGGACAACTGGAACTACAAGCGCCAGGCGTGGACCCTCGGTGATATCGAGCAGGACTACGGGATGACGAGGCGCGAGGCTTTCTCCGGCGAGATCCCGCTCTATCCACCGCTCGAGCTGCCGGATCCGCCGGCCGCCGGCCGGTAACGCTCGCGCGTGCGCCGCTGACGCCGGGCGCCGCCGGTGCGCCCACGGGGAAGAGGAGATGCCGACGGACGCCCTGGGACTAGAATGGGCGCATGGCTCGCGACCCGCGCCCCACCGCCTATGGGAGTGCGCAACCGGTGACGGTCTTCGCGATCGATGGCGAGCCGGACGACCTCACGCGCAAGCACCACGTCAGCGGTGGCTCCGTCCGTTTCGCGTCCGAGAATCCGATCGCCGGGCGCTACTTCGGCCGACTCGAGGAAACGGCCGAGCTTCGGTCATCTGGCTGGTACGCGCTGCAGTTCGCCAGCGGGAGATTCTGGGTCGCGCAGGCGAGCGCCGAGTCCCCCGCGTCCGCCGGAGAAGGGCTTCTCGTTTCGGGAGACGTCGCGCCGCCGGACCGGGGTCCTGCATAGGGATGCGCGGGCCCGTATGATCCGGGCGAGGGCAGCTTGCGCGGCGATTGGCCGCGAACGAGCGAGCCAGGTTCCTAGGCCCCTCGGGTCGAGGCATTGCGAGGTGAGGCATGCCGAACAGCGAGCGCGGGTTCGCTGGCCTGCATGTGGCGGCCTTCGAGAGTCGGCGAGCCACGGAGGTAGAGCGGATGCTGACGCGGGCGGGCGCCGCCGCCTCGGTGAGCCCGTCGATGCGAGAGATCCCCCTGGAAGGCAGCCAGGATGTCATTCGCTACGCACGTCAGGTGATCGCGGGGGAGTTCGACGTCGTGATTCTGATGACCGGCGTGGGCCTGCGCCTCCTCGTCGGCGCGATCGAGCGCCCCGTGGGTCGCGAGCCGTTCCTGCAGGCGTTGGCGACCTGCATCACCATCGCCCGCGGGCCGAAGCCAACCGCCGCCCTTAAGGACTGGGGGCTTCGACCCACCCATCAGGTCCCTGAGCCGAATACCTGGCGCGAGATTCTCGCCCTGATCGACTCGCAGCTGCCGGTGGCAGGGCTGTCCGTCGCCGTCCAGGAGTATGGGCTGCCCAACCACGATCTCGCGGCGGGGATCGAGGCACGGGGCGCCACGGTCACCAGCGCACCGATCTACCGCTGGGGCCTGCCGATAGACACGGCCCCCCTGGAGGCAAATGTCCGGCGCGTCGCGGCTGGGCGCATCGACGTCGTTCTCTTCACCTCCAGCCAACAAGTCGTCCACGTGATTGCAATCGCGGCCCGACTGGGCCTCGAGGAGGAGCTGCGGTGGGCGCTGCCGCGCGCCGTGATCGCGTCGATCGGGCCGACGACGAGTGCGACCTTGCGCCGGGAGAATCTGCCAGTGGATGTGGAGCCCGAACACCCAAAGCTGGGGCATCTGATTCACGCTGCGGCCGAGCAAGCGCCCGCGCTCGTCCGTCTTAAGCGGGGCTGTCAGCACACGTAAGCACGTCAGCCGTCTGACGACACAGCTGTGGCAAGCCAGACCTCCAGCCGCCCCTAGGATGGGCTTATCACCATTCAGCCGGTATCTGATGACGCCGCATGGGGCACTCGGGCCGCGACGTGGCTGTATTGAATTCTTCAAGGCTTCGATTTCAGGCCCCGGCGGCTTCGTTCGAGAATCCGGGAGCGCCCACCCGGGGTGGCTGGGCCGGGGTGTCTCAATCGTCCTCGCCGGCTAAGCCTCTCGGACCTCGTTCGGCACCTATGAGGCAGTGCCCCTACGAGTGGTATAAAGGACAAATGTCGCGGACGCTAAAGCATCCGGTCCCGATTCTTCCTCAAGAGCTCAGGGCGGCGGTCCTCCCCCAGGCGGCGGCGGCCCATTCGGTGAACTTGAGCTCGGGACCCCCATGTAGCAGCCGACTGTGTAGGGGTACTCTATCGTTGCGTGATAGTGATATCCCAATTCGCTGTGATCATGACCGTGGCAAAGGTCTAAATCATCATTCATTAGTTCAGCACCACTTTCACCCCGATACCCATAAATAGGGAATCCGTCGTTGATATATCCGACTATCCCTGAATGGCCATTGGCCAGCGACTCACTGTCCAGGCGTTCCGGGATGAAATGGTAGTGGTATTCGCTCATGGCTGGATGCCCACCAAATTCATCTACGATTTCTCTCGCCATCGCATCCTCGCCACGACCATCGGCTGCGTTATAGAGGACGACGCCATTCTTCGTCACGCCAATAGCCCCTGACGAAACGCAGGCCGGTAAGGAAGTCGCTGACGGGCTTG
>CAUYZA010000306.1:0-3905 GCA_963577225.1 Dehalococcoidia bacterium
CGGCGAAGAGGCGCGTGCGCTGGCCGGCCCAGGTGACCAGCCCGCCGATCGGGGAGTTGAGCGTGGGGGTGGTCCACCTGGGGTGGCTGTGGGCGTCGGCGAAGAGGCCGCCGTTGGCGAACAGGACGCCTTCGATCTTGGTGCGGAGCGGCTCGCCATTTTCGAGTCGCTCCTGCTGGCGGCTGAGCAGTTCGAGCGCGACCAAGGAGGAGAAATCGAAGGTGACGAGGAAGCTGGACTGGACGCCTTCCGCTTGCCAGAGCGCTTCGATCATGTCGGCGCGCTCGATCGAGCTGTAGGGGTAAGGTGGCGGGCTTGTCGGAGTCGCCCTGACCGACGTACTCGACGAACAGCTTGGGCGTGGTGGGGTCGTCGGACAGGTGCCGGTCGACTTTGGCCCAGCCGAACGAGCCATCGGGGAAGCCGGGCATGAAGGTCTGCCAGGTTGCGTCAGAGACGGCCAGACCACGGTCGATGCGTCGCCAGACGTGGACCGAGGAGGCGCTGGGGGCGCCGTCGATCTCGCGCGTGACCGGGCAGGCCACGAAGCTCAAGTCCCAGATCGCGCTGCTGGCCGAACTTCCTGATCGAGGAGTACAAGGTGAACTCGCCTCACAGCGAGATCTTCAAGGAGCCGATCACGTTCGAGAACGGCTACATTACGCCACCGTGCGGCCCAGGGCTGGGCGTCGAGTTGGATGAGACAGTGGCGGCGCGGCAGACTGGCCTAGGACTGACAGGTCACGAGGAGCCGAGATGAGCCTGGAACTCTTGCCAGAGCTTCGGATCGTGGAGATCGGCCACGCGACGACAGAGTACGCGGGCAAGATCCTGGCGGAGCTCGGCGCGCAGGTCGTGCTGGTGGAGCCGCCCGGTGGATCGGCCACGCGCAAACGCCGTCCGTACGCGGCTGTGAGCGATCCCAGCCGTCGCAGCATTCCGTTCCTGGCCCGCAACAACGACAAGCGGAGCGTCGTTTTCGATCCGACTAGAGCGGCGGATGAGGCGGCATTTCAGAGCTTGCTGGCCGCGTCCGACGTCGTTCTGACGCCACCGGACTCAGCGTTCCATGTTTGGCTCGAGGGTGTGAGCGGGATCGCCCGCGTCACTGTCAGCGACGAGGACGGGATCGGGGCGGCGCCGCTGCTGGCCTTCGCGGCGAGCGGCGGGCTGGCGTCGAGCGGTTGGCCGGAGCAGCCACCCTGCAACGCCCCTTCGTGGCTGGCCCATGACGCAGCCGGGATCTACGTTGCGATTCTTGCGCTGCTGGCCCATCGAGAAGAGCTGCGTGGTGGGCCGCCGGCTCGCTACGAGGTCCCGTTGCGTGAGGCGGCGATCGCGGGGATCACGCCCTGGACACGCCCGCTGCACTCGTATGAACAGGAAGCGGCGGGGCAGGGGATCGCGCATCGACGGCTGGGCGCGGCGGGGCACCCGATCTTTCGCTGCGCCGACGGTTACGTGCGCGCGCTGACGGGCACGGCTCGACAGTGGGGCGCCTTCGTCGAACTGATGGGCAGTCCGGAGTCGCTCGCGGCTGAGGAGTGGCTGGATGCTGGCTTTCGGCGGGAGAACATGGAGACGCTGTACCACCTGGGGGCAGATCTCGCGATCACGCGCGAGCGCCGCGACCTGTTCGAGAGCGGGCAGGCGCTCGGGCTCACGATCACGCCGGTCTACACCGTGGCCGACGTGATGGCGGACCGGCACGTGATTGAGCGCGGACTCTTCGTGTCGGTGACGGATCCGGACCTGGGTCCGGTGCAGCTGATGCGCGAGCCGGTCAAGATCGAGCCGCCGCTACCGCGCCATGATCCGCAGCCGGCGCCGGCGCTGGGGCAGGACCAGGCGTTGATCAACGGACTCAGCCCGCGCCCGTCGCGCCCTGCGAGGGATGGCGCGTCGAGCGGTGCCAAGCCGCTGGCCGGTTTGCGCGTGCTCGACTTGGGCGTGGGCGCGGTGGTACCGGAGGCGGCTGCGCTGCTGGCGCTGCTGGGCGCGGAGGTGATCAAAGTCGAGTCGCGGCGGCGCGTCGATTTTCTGCGACTGTTGCATCTCAACGGCAGCGCGGCGTTCAACCAGCTCAATCTGGGCGTGCTGAGCCTGGCCGTCGATATGACGACCGAAGCCGGGCGCGCGGTGGTGCACAAGCTGGTGCCGCAGTGCGACATCGTGATGGAGAATATGCGCGCACCAGTCGTGACGGCCTGGGGCTGCGACTACGAGTCGATTCGGGCGTTGCGGCCGGATGTGATCTACTTCAGCAGCCAGGGCCTTGGTCGCGGGCCGTACGGGGACTTTCAGACGTACGGCCCGAATCTGCAGGCGTTTTCCGGAATCACGGCTTCATGGGCGCACCCGGACGATCCCTACGCGGTCGGGACGGCGCTCAATCATCCTGATCATGTTGCCGGCAAGCAGGCGTTGCTCCCGATCCTGGCGGCGTTGATGCGTCGGGAGGCGACGGGGGAGGGCGCGCATATCGAAGGGGCGCAGTACGAGGTGGCGGCGGAGTTCATCGCCGATAAATTCCTGCAGGAGCAAGTCGCTCCGGGATCGAACGGGCCGGTCGGCAACCGTAGCCCGGATTTCGCACCACATGGCGTCTACCCGTGCGCGGGCAGCGACCGCTGGTGCGCGATCGCGGTGACCACGGACACGGAGTGGGCGGCGCTGCGGGCGGAGGTCGCGGAGTCGTGGGCCGAGGATGCTCGTCACGAGACGCTGGCGGGTCGGCTCGAGGATGCCGATGCACTGGATGCCGCGATCGCGGAATGGACGCGCGTGCAGGATCCGCTGGAACTGGAGCGGCGGCTGCGGACGGCAGGGGTGCCGGTGTCTCGCGTCGTGATCGGAGACGACATGGCTTGCGCCGAGGCGGACCACGCGAGTGGGTTCTTCGCGGCGCTCGATCACCCGACGATAGAGACGCGCTACTACACGGGCTTGCCGTTCAGGGATGCTGCCGGCCGCCGGCCGGCCCTGCGTCGTCCGCCGCTGCTGGGTGAGCACACGGAGTACGTGCTCTTCGATCTGCTCGACCTGGAGCCGGAAGAGATCAACACGTTGATCGCGGAGCGCGCGGTCGGTTGGTGAGACGGGGCTGGGCGTCGCTGGGCTCGGGTGAGGACCGGATTTCGGACCGTCCGTGCTTCGCGTCACGATCGCAGCGAGACTGCCAGAGCGCGCCCCGCGGCGGCGTGGGTCCGCCGTAGGGCGGCAGCGTGGAAAGTTGGTCTTGCGTGGTGTCGGTCGGCATCGCTACGGTCCGCGTATCGGCCCTTGTTGCGCGATGGCTTGAGGGCAAAGGTCGACCCGAGATTGCGGCAGTGGAAAGGTGCCCCGATGGTCAAAGTAGGACTGCCCTACGACGTGGAGAGCGTCCGCCAACAGTGGGCGGGCAAGCGGACGGAGCCGGTTCGGGGCCGCTACCCGGTGGAGTTCGACCCGATCCGACGGCACTGCCACATGGTGGAGGACACGAACCCGATCTTCCTCGACCCGGACTCGGATGAGGCGAAGGGGCGCGGCGGGGTAATTGCCCCGCCGGTGATGGTGGAGTATTTCGCCGGGCAGGGCGTGTGGCCGCCCTTGGAGGGCGGGCCACGATTGATGATGGAGGTGCCCACGCCGGGCGATCGCTTCATCAACATGGGCAACGAGTTGGAGTTCTTGCAGCCGATCACGGTGGGCGACCAGTTGTCGAGCTACGTCGAGATCGCGGATGTGTTCATGAAGCCGATCCAGCTCGACCCGCGGGCGACCTGGATCGTGACCGAGACGCATTTCCTGAACCAAGACGGCGACGAGGTGGCGATCGGCCGCAACACGCTTTTGATTCATCGCACTCCGGAAGAGGTTGCCGCCAGCGAGGAGACCCCGTCATGACCAGCGCCATTCGTGAG
>CAUYZA010000307.1:0-3903 GCA_963577225.1 Dehalococcoidia bacterium
CCGAGGCCGGGAAACGCGTGCTCGTGCTGGAGCGCGAGGCGAGCTTCAAGGATCTCGTGCGCGGGGAATTCCTAGTGCCCTGGGGCCTGGCGGAGACCCGGGCGCTGGGCGTGGACCAGACGCTGATGGAGTCCGGAGCGCACGAACTGCCGAAGTTCGAGTTTCGGCTCGGTCCACCTGGCGAGCCGCGCGACTTTACGAGCACGACGCCGCAGCAGTTGCCCGCGCTCGGCTTCTATCACCCGGTTGCGCAAGAGGCGCTGCTCAATGCGGCCGCGCTGGCGGGGGCGGAGGTTCGTCGTGGTGTGACAGCGCGGGAAATTCGGCCCGGCTCGCCACCACGGGTCGAGCTTCGCGAGGACGACGGCACGGTCGAGCTCAGCGCCCGCCTGATCGTGGGTGCTGATGGACGCAACGCAATGACCCGGTGCGCGCTCGATGGCAAGACGCACCACGAGCGCGAACTGCGTTTGCTCGCGGGCGTGCTGCTGGATGACGTCGCCGCGGCGGAGGACACCTCGCTGGCAACCTTCGACATGAGCAGCGGCCGGATGGGTCTGATCTTCCCGCAGGGTGGCGGCAGGGTGCGTGCCTACTCCGCTTTCCGCGGCGACGATGCCGAACGTTTGGACGGAGCGGGCGCGTACGATCGTGTCATCGAAGCGTGCGTGGCTACCAGGATCGCCGCGGAGACGTCTGCCAATGCCACGGTGCAGGGGCCGCTGGCGACGTTCGAGTGCGACGACAATTTTGTGCCACACCCGCATCGTGACGGGATGGTCTTGATCGGCGATGCCGCGGCCACGACCGATCCCACCTGGGGCAAGGGCTCTCGCTCGGCTTCCGCGACGCGCGGGTGCTACGGACGAGCTGCTCTCGGACGATGACTGGCCCGCCGCCGCCGATCGCTACGCCGACGAGCACGACCGCTACATGGACGTCACGATTCGCGTGGAGGGCTGGATGCAGCAGGTTTTCCTCGACGGCGGCCTGGAGGGCCGCCCGTCGGCGTGAACGGGCCCTGCCGCTGATCGCGGCAGACCCGACCCGGATTCCCGATCACGGCTTCAGCGGGCCGGACTTGCCGGCCGGCGACGACGTACGACGTCGCTTCTTCGGCGAGGACTAGGCGGCCGCGCTAAGGCCGCAACTCGTAGTAGGCGTTGAACGGGTCCTCAACGTCGGTGATGCGGAAGCGCGTGGAGCCGGCCTCTTGCGCCATCGCCTCGAGCTTGGAAGCTGGCAGGCCAAACGTGCCCAGGCCCGCGCCGCCCTCTTCGGACAGCCCGGACGACATGCAGACGCCCAGCGAGAAACCGTACATGGCCGGTGCCGCGGGGTGCTCGAGCTTCTCCGCGACCGACTCCGGCTGCGCGATGTCGATCACGAGGCAGCGACCATCGGGCTTGAGGGCGCCGTAGACGGCGTTGAGCGCATCCTGAGGGAACACCATGTCGTGCACGACGTCGCAGAACGTAACCAAGCTGATCGAGTGGTCGGGGGGCAGCAGTGTCTGCTCGGCGTTGACGAAGCGGCAGTTGTCGAGCGCAGCCTCAGCCAGGTTGCTGGCCGCACGGGCGAGCGCGTGGAGGGAATTGTCGTAGCCGGTCCAGGTCGACTTGGGGTACGCCTCGGCCATGGCGAGCGTGCGGAGCCCGGCACCACAGGCCAACGTCGGCGGCGTGCCCACCCGCCGCAAGGTCTTCCGTGGCGCCCGAGAGTGGGCAAGGCCTGCTCGACGAGGAGCGTCACGGTACGGCGGAAAGCGCCTTCGATCATCGCGGCGCCATCATCACCGTGCGCGTCGTAGGGTCGGCCGAGGCCGGTCTGCAAGGCCTGGGGAATGTGGGACAAGGAATCGACCAACGAGGGCAGCCCCTCGAACATGCCGACGAGTGAGGCGGCAGTCGAGCTATCGGCAAAGATGAGTACGCCCTCGGGCGAGAGCGAGAAGATCTCACCGTTCTCGTGATCGATCGTGCAGGCCGCGGCCTGTTGGTAGAGCCACTCGCGCAGCCAGCGCTCGTTGAAGCCGGTCGCCTTCGCCAGCGCTTCGCTGGTCGCAGGGCCATGGTCACGCAGCGCCTCGAAGAGGCCCGCTTTCATCCGTAGTGGGCGCCTAGCGAGGCGGCCAGTCCGTTGATCAGGCCGAATCCGCCGAGAGCAGTTTCTTGGAGCTTGGCTTCGTCAATCGTGGTCATGGGTCTCGGCCTCCACTGATGCGCAGGTTTTGGTCGCCGCGCAGAATAGTACATCGCTGCGCGATCTTTGAGCGGTCGCGGGCGAAGAAAAGAGGCGGCGCTTGCGCGCCGCCTCGGAGGTGTGGTGGAGACGCCGAGGAATCGAACCTCGGGTCCAGTCGTTCCCGGCCCGGCCCGTCTACGTGTGTAGTCGACGCTTTGTTCTCGCCGCGCGCCCTGCCCGTCGACAGGCCAGACGCACGGCCAGCCAGGACTTTGTCTTTACGGCCCGCTCCCGGCGCGCGGGCCATGCAAACGGACTGTTATCGCGCCTCGGGACTAGCCATCCGTTAGAACCGGAACCGAGACGTCACCGCAATTAAGCAGCGAGGGCGAATTCTTTCTCGCCTAATAGAGTTTTTGCCGCGGGATTAACGAGGTCACGACGCCTCGACACGCAAAACCGAACACGAAGGAGCGCTGTCGAGCCCTTTCGTCCCCTTGATGGATCAAGTGTAGGGGGTCGGCGGGTGGGGCCTTGTGACGCGAACGACGCTGTGTCGCGCGGCTCAGTTGCGCAGCGCGCGCTGCATCTGGCGATCGGCGTCACGTTTGGCGATCGAGTGGCGCTTTTCGTACTGTCGCTTGCCGCGGCCGATGCCGAAGCTGAGCTTGGCCAGTCCGCGCGAGTTGATGAACAACGCGAGCGGGACGAGGGTCAGCCCTCTTTGTTCGAAGGCGGCGGCGGCCTCATGGATCTCGCGTTTGTGGAGCAGCAGTTTGCGCTCGCGGGTGGGCTCGTGATTATCGTGGCTGGCGTTCTCGTATGGCTGGATGTTGGCGCCGGTCAGCAGCAGTTCGCCGTCTTGGGGGCGAATGTACGCCTCTGCGATGGTGCCACGGCCGAGGCGGAGCGACTTGATCTCGGTGCCGGTCAGGACGAGACCGGCCTCGAAGCGTTTGCTGATTTCGTAGTCGTACGTGGCGCGGCGATTGCGGGCGATCGTGATCGAGGCAGGGGGGGACTTCGCCGTGCCCTGGACACTGCTCTTGGCGTCATTCTGCCCACCATTGGTGGGCGTGGATTTGCGTTTTCCGCGTTTGGCCATGGGTCCAGTGTAGTTCGCGGAGAGGGCCGGATTACGGCACGGCGATGCCGGTAACGTCGCGAATGATGCGGCGCAGAGCCTTCTGCGACCTGCGGCTGGTCCAGGCGTAGCCCTCGGGGGCCCCGATCGCGATACGCGCAAGGGCCTGGAAGGCGCGCTGGACCCGGTAGTAGTCGACCAGCGCCGCGTCCAGCGGACGACGCGCACCGTAAACGGCGATGAGACGACGGGCCGCTAGACCCCAGATGGCGTTCAGCAGAAGACGCACCGGGCCGAACTGCTCAACGGGGCAGACCGTCATGATGAGATGCGCGATGGCTAGGTCGTACTCGGGCGGGGCGATCGTGGTGTCCGCCCAGTCGATCAGGGAGGGTGCGGAGCCGTCCCAGAGCACGTTGAGGGGGTGGAAGTCGCCGTGGCAGATCACTTCGCGCTCCTGGTCGGTCGGGAGGTGCTCGACCAGCCAAGCAGCGACGTCGCTGAGTGCGGCGCGGCTAGGCGTGGGGTTGGGAGCGTCGCTGAGTCGGCCGGCGAGCGAGTGGAGGCGGGCGGCGGGGCGGGCGAGGGTAGCGTCCATCGCTGTCTCGAAGGGAGCAGGGTCGAGCTCGTGCAGA
>CAUYZA010000308.1:0-3877 GCA_963577225.1 Dehalococcoidia bacterium
CGTCGATCGGGCAAGCCGATCGCGCCGGCCTGCGCCGGGGCGCGGATCTGTTCGACGCGGGCGAGTTCTGGGAAGCGCATGAGGCGTGGGAAGAGGTCTGGCAGCGCGAGCCGCGCCCGATCCGCTCCTTCTATCAGGGCCTGATCCAGATCACCGCCGCCTACCACCATTGGGCCGTCAAGCACCGGCCGCGGGGCGTGCAGCTGGGCATCGAGAAGGGGATAGAAAAGCTGACCTGGTACCTGCCCGGCTACCTCGATGTCGATGCCGCGGCCATGATCGCCGACGCGGAGCGCATGGCCGCCTTGGCCGACGGCAAGGACGCGCAGTGGCTGGCGCAGTACCCGCGTACCGACTTCCCTCACTTCCGCTGGCAGAACGGTCGATCGCAGGGCATTCCCGAGCGGGAGGCCGACGGTGCCTGACCCGCCGCTGCGAGTAAAGCGACTGCGGCCCTCCGCTCGTCTACCCGAGCGCGCCACCCCGGATTCGTCCGGCCTCGATCTGTACGCCGACCTCGAGGCCGAGGGCGGCGCCGCGCAGCTCGGGCTCCAGCCCCAACTGATCCCCACCGGGATCGCCATCGCGGTGCCACGCGGCTACGAGGTGCAGGTGCGGCCACGTTCCGGCCTCTCCCGACGTGGGGTCGTCGTCGCCTTCGGCACCGTCGACGCCGACTATCGCGGGGAGGTCTTCGTCAACATGTCGGCGCCGGGCGCACAAGGCGCTCACTTCGCGATCACGCACGGCGACCGCATCGCGCAGTTGGTCGTCGCACCGGTGACGTTGAGCGCTGTAGAGGAAGTCGCCGAGCTGGACGACACGACGCGCGGCGAGGGCGGCTTCGGATCGACGGGGACCCGCTAGTGGAGGTCCTGCTGGTCGCCGTGGGCGGAGCCGCCGGAGCGCTCGCGCGCTATGGCGTGTCCAAGGGCGTGCAGTCCTGGACCAGTGGCTCCTTCCCGCTCGGGATCTTCGTCGTCAACCTGAGCGGGGCTTTCCTGTTGGGGCTCGTCTTCACTTATCTACTGGAGCGCAGCTCCGTCTCCAACGAAGTGCGCACCATGCTCACGGTTGGCGTCTTGGGCGCCTACACGACGTTCTCGACCTTCAGCCTGGACACGCTGCACCTGATCCAGAACGACAACTGGACTCTGGCCGTGCTCAACGTGCTCGCCAGCGTCGCCGGGGCGCTACTGGCGGTCTGGGCGGGCCAGCAGCTCGCCCGGATCTAACGTCTGCCATCTGGCCCCGGTATCCGGCCCGGGCGTCTGGGCGGACCGTCGCGGGAACCTGAACCACCGGGCCTGCGTCTTACTGCCTGGAAGCCGATTCTTCTGCGCCCATCCTCGCGCAACGCGTTAGAGTGATTCTTAGGTGGCAGGGTCGGCTGCGGAGTGCTGAGATGCGGACCCGACTGCTGCATTTGCTCATTGTGATCACGTTCGCGTCGCTGGCCGCCGCGGCCTGCGGGCTGGTCGGCGGTGACGACGAGCCCCGCCAGGAGTTCGTCGCCGAGGATGCGGCCGCGGATGATACCCTCCCCGACACTGCGGCCCCCGCAACACAGGATGCCGCCGACAACACCCCGGCCGCTGATGACGCCACCGTCGCCGATGTCGGCGCGCCCGAGCCGGAACCGGCCGTCGCGTCGTACGTCGTGCAGGACGGCGACACGCTCGGTCAGATCGCCTTCGATTTCGACACCACTGTCGACGTGCTCGTGGCGCTGAACAATCTGCCCAACGCCAACTCGCTGCGGATCGGGCAAGAACTTCGCCTGCCGGGAAGCACGGAGGAGACCGACGCCACCGTGACCGAGCTCGTCGAGGACGACGAACAGGCCGCTGACGACACCACCGATCCTCCCGCGGAGGCGGATCCGGCCGCCGACGATCCGGTGACGGACGATGAGCCCGTTGCCAGCACGCCCGCAGCTCCGGCCGTCACCGGGCTCAACCCCGCGGGAATCCCCCAGCCCGGCCCCGATGTCACGTCTGAGGACATCCCCCAGCGGCCGGGCGACTTCGACAGCTTCGCCGTCACCGCCCTGCCTTGGCTGCAAGGGCGCGCCGGCGTCGATGAAATCCTGCCGATCTTCTTCGAGTGGGGCATGCCGTCCGTCTTCGAGGGCGACCGGCTCAACCTGATCGACACGGACCTCGACGGACTGGCCAGCGTCGTCATCGTCTGGACGAACCCGTTCGGCACGTTGCCCTGGACCGAGAGCACCCTGGCCGTCTACGACCCAATCCCGGAGCTCCCGGGCCGATACCGGCTCGCCTACGACCACCGTCTCGTGCGCGGTGAAGTGCCGGGCAACGTGGCCGTGCTTCAGGTGATCGACATGACCGGCGACGGACGTCGCGACATCACCTTCATGGAGTCCACTTGCGGCGCTAGCACGTGCACAACTTCCTTCCATTTGCTCGTGCGGGACGGCAGCGGCTACCGCGACGCCGTTCTCGCCCCGATCGACATCCCCACCGCGCACTCGATCGACGTCGTGACCGACGCGACCGGTGACGGGCTGCCGGATCTGACCGTCGCTGGTGGCACCTTCGGCTCCGTGGGCGCAGAGCCGCAGCGGGAGTTCCGTTGGATCTTCAGCGGCAGGGGCGGCGTCGTGCAGCAGGTCTCGCGCGTCGGACTCGGAACCGACTGGTTGGTCTGGGCCCTGCTCGACGCAAACGACTCGTTCGACCAACAGGATTGGGCGCAAGCCATCACGCGTTACAACGTCGTCCTGGGTGATAACAACCTCGCCGAGTTCGCCCCCTTCGCGGGGGAGGCCGATGAGCTCCGAGCCTTCGCCAACCTGCGCAAGTCACTGGCCCTGGGGGTCAGCGGGGACAGCGTGGGCGCGCAGGCGGCGGCGCAGGCGCTGAGCGGCGGCGATGGGCTCGTGGCCGAGTTGGGCGGCGCCTACCTGACCGGCCTCGCCGGCGGGGACGCGGCCGCTGGCTGCCAGGCCTTCAACAATGCGCTGGCCACACGCAGTGCGGAATGGGATTCGTTCTGGTCCAACTACGGCTACGGCGTACCCCAGGTGACCGCCCAGCAGCTCTGTCCTTTCTAGGGATCCTGTCCGTCCGCCCCCCGCGATCCACTTGTGGCCGCTGCAACGCCGCTTGTTGAACGGCCTCTGAGCCGCGACTAGGTTGACTGAGAGCCACCAGCAACGCTCGCGGACGGGTCCTACATGTCCCTCTTCGCGACGACGAACGCCCGCTTCGCCGCCCGTCTTCGCCCCTTCGCGGGCGTATCGCTGCCACCGGGCGTTACGCCGATCACGCTCGCAATCGCGGTCGGCATCTTCGCCGGCTTCAGCTCGATCGCGTTGAAGGAGCTCGTCGACGGGTTCGAGGACCTCTTCTTCGGCGACCTCGGATCGGCCCTCACCGACGCCGCCGGGGGTTGGGCGATCCTCCTCGTGCCGGTCATCGTGGTCGCCCCGGTCATCTGGCTGATCACGCGCTACGCGCCCGAGACGCGGGGCCACGGCGTGCCGGAGGTGATGCGCTCCGTTGAGACCCAGGGCGGCCGCGTTCCCCTGCGCACCCCGATCGTCAAGGGCATCGCGTCGGCGCTGACGATCGGCGGCAGCGGCTCCGTCGGTCGCGAGGGGCCGATCGTGCAGGTGGTGGCCGGCTTCGCCTCGGCGCTTGGTCGGATCACGCGGCAGCCGCAGGACGTCGTCGTGCTGATGGTGGCGGGCGGTGCGGCGGGGGGCATTGCCGCGACGTTCAACGCCCCCATCGCGGGCGTCTTCTTCGCACTCGAGGTCATATTGCGCCACTTCAATGTGCGCAACTTCACGCTGGTCGTCGTCTCCGCCGTGACCGCGAACATGATCGCGATCGGGGTGTTGGGCGAC
>CAUYZA010000309.1:0-3876 GCA_963577225.1 Dehalococcoidia bacterium
CGGCCACTGCGGCTGGCGCGTCGTCGTCGTCGTCCCCACAACCGACTAGGGCAAGTCCCGCTGCTCCAACACCAGCGCGCCCGCTGGCTTGCAGGAGGGTGCGTCGTGATATTTGGCTGCTTCGAGTTCGGGTCCAATAGTTATGCTCGCTCATGAGGTCCTTCCGGGCTCGCACGGCATGCACCCCCCGAGGGGTACGGCGTGCCTATAGCCTATTGATGGGCAGAGCGTCGATCACTATCCCCCCCCCCTGTCAGGAACAGTTCCAAGTTATGTCGGGACTGGTACCAGATCGCTCGGGCGGCGGCGCAGTCCCGCGGCGCCACGGAAGCCCGTCCCGCTTCACAACGGAACGGACGGGCGCTACCAGACCAGCTGGCCCGCGGCGTAGGTCGCCGCGAGACGGGTCGCCCGCTCCTGGCACGCGCAGGCGCGGGCCGCCAGGGCCTCCCGCTCCCGGAGTGCGACCGCACCGCGATCCTGGCGGATCAGCCCCGCCTTCTGCAGCTGACCGAGCTCGGCGCTGGTCGCTTGGCGGCTCGTCCCCACGACGGCCGCGATCCGTTCGTGCGTCAGCGAAATCCCCCCGCCCGCGTTCGCCGCTTCGTCAGGGATAGACCTTCCGCTGCGGAGTAGAGTGCCCGCATGACCGATTGGCCGATGCATGATGCGCTCGGCATCGATCCCGCGACGGACGCGCTTGTCGCCACCGTCGGTGGCGGCGGTAAGACCACGCTCCTCTTCGCCCTCGCCGACGAACGCGCCACGCCATGGACCCCGCCCACCACGGCGTCAGATCCCCCCGCTAGCCCCAGGATCTCCGTCCTCACCACGACCACCAAGTTCACGATTCCAGCCGAGGCCGCGGACTGGCCCATCGTGTTCGCCGAGTCGCGCGCCTCTCGTGCCGCCGCCATCGAGCATGCCTGGACCCACGAGAAGTCCGCCATCGTCGTGGGCTCGGGGCGGGGTGAACGCGGGCGTGTCCTGGGAGTCGAGCCCGATTGGCCCCAGTCCGCACTCGCCATGGACATCGTCGACTTCGTCGGAGTGGAGGCCGACGGATCCGCGGGACGCCCATTCAAAGCCCCGGCGGAGCACGAGCCAGTGCTGCCCGCGGGTGTTTCGCTCGCCGTCGCGGTCGTCGGCGTCGGCGCGCTGGGTCGCTCCATCGACGTGGCGGCCGTCCACCGCCCGGAGCGCGTCCGTGCCATCGTCGCGGGCGACTTCATCACCCCGGAAGTCGTCGCCCGCGTCCTGACCGACCCGAACGGCGGGCGGAAAGCCGTCCCCGACCACGCCGGCTTCGCAGTCGTTGTCAGCAGTGCGGCTCGAGATCCGGCAGGTGCTGGGGCGATCGCAGAGGCCTGCCATGCGGTTGGGATCGACGTGGTCGTCGCCTTCGACGCGCGCTCCGGTCTGGCTGAGCGTCTCTGAGGCGCGCCGACCTTACCCGCCTGCAACACAGGAGCCACCCAGCGCCTCGGTGACGCGGCCGCCCAGCACCTCGTCCACGCCACAACGGGATCGCCCGCGCCTGCCCCGAGAACGCGGCCGATTCCCAGGGGACGTTTCGTGGCCGCAGCGGCGCACCAGGGCTCTCTGCGCGGCCGTGCTCGCGTCTCGCCGCTGGTAGCCTCGGACCCAACCGGAGGCCCACGTGAGCCCCGGCGAGAAGAGTCTGTACGTCGGGCCACTCGCTGGGTACGCCCCGGCGGTGGCCCCCCGCGGATCTGGGCGCTGGAGGACACGCGCCTGCGCACCCTGCATGACATTGACTGGCTGGGACAGGTGATCCTGGACCGGACCCGGAGCGGCTCCGCCAACACCGTCGGTACGCTCCTCGATCACCTCGCCGCAATCGAGTTGGATTGGCTCTACAGCGAAGTGCTGGAGCACAGTTGGGACGACGTGCCCGCCGAGGTGAAGGACTTGCTCGGCTATGACGTTCGGGACAAGAAGGGGCTGTGGGGCACGAATATTAGATCGTGCGCGGATCTTTGTACTCCGGCGAGGTTCGGCGAGCGTTTCGCGGGATGTGGTTCCTATTCCGTCTTGTGATCGCGGCGCTGTTCGTGACGGGCCGTTCGCGCGCAGACCTGATACTGGAGAACGTGGCGCCCCGGCATCAGCCCACGGTCTATCGCCGGTCTCGCCGCCGCGTCCGTCTCACCCAGGCGGATCGGCCCCTCTGGTCGACGCTCGCCCGGTCGGGGTTCGCGTGGCGCGAGGCGCTCGTGTTCGTCCAGGCCGACACCGTCGTGCGCTCGCACCGCACCGCCTGGCGCCAGCACTGGGCCCGCAAGAGCCGGAGGCGTGGACCTGGACGGCCGCGTCTCGATCGGGACACTCAAGCGCTGATTCGGCGGATGGCCCGTGAAGACCCGCGCTGGGGCGCCGTGCGGATCGTCGGCGCCCTGCGGCTGGTGGGCATCGAGGTGAGTGCTTCGACTCTGCGGGTGTATCGGCAGAGGCCCTGCGGCCCTCGCCCTCACCCCAGTGGCGCACCTCCCTCCACCTGCACGCCCCCGAGATCTGGGCCTCGGACTTCTTCACCGTGAAGACGTGGACCTTCCGCACGCTCTATGTCTTCATCGTGATCAGTCACGAGCGGTGCCGGATCGAGCATTGGAACGTGACCGCACATCCCCGGGCGCCGTGGGTCTGGCGGCAAGTGATCGCGGCGACCGCCTGGAGTCGGACGCCACGCTTCTGGATCCGCGACCGCGACGCCAGCTACAGCGGAGACTGCGTCCCCAAGGCGGCGGGGATCGGCATCCGGAGGGTGCTAACCCCGGTTCGCGCACCCCAGGCGAACAGCATCGCCGAACGCGTGATCGGCACCCTCCGCTGCGAATGCTGCGACCATATGATCGTGCGGAACGAGCGCCATCTGCGGTGCTGCGCGAGTACATCCGCTACTACAACGACGATCGGCCGCACCAGTCCTTGGCGCTCCAGCTGCCGAATGGTCGACCACCGGCCGGATCCGGTCGAATCATCTCCGAACCGATGCTGGGAGGGTTGCATCACGTCTATCGCCGAGCGGCCTGAGGTCCGATCGTATATTCGTGCCGCACAGGGGCTCCAATGCCACCACCTCCCCCAAGACTCGCGGTGTTATTTACGACGGCCACGTTCGTCAGCGTGGTCTCACCGAGGTTTAAGAGGCCACCGCCCCTGATACCGTGGTGGGACAGGGTGCCGCTCTGGGCTCGAGCGCACAAGACGTGTCTTCGCAGGCGGCGAACTCTGCTAGCGCGCGTGCGGTCTACGGTGCGAGTTCGATCACGCGAGTCCGGGCTGTGTCCTTGTCCTCGAACCAGAGCGCGTTGATCTCCGTGTAGACCACCCACTCCTCTGGCACGTCGTCTTCCATGAAGATCGCCGTGACAGGACAGGCGGGTTCGCAGGCCCCGCAGTCGATGCACTCATCCGGGTCGATGTAGAGGATACGATCCTCCGGGTCGGCGTGGATGCAGTCCACGGGGCAGACATCGACGCAAGACTGGTCTTTCACGTCGATGCAGGGTTGCGTGATGGTGTAGGTCATGGCTCCACCTCTGGGGACAAGGCACTGCATGAATTCGGGGGAGAGGGGTCTTTAGCTCCGGCCCCACCGAAGAATCGACCGGGCAAGCCGCGTCGCTGGTCAACAAGCGTGAAACGCCCTGCTATTGCCGACGGTCCGGACACTTCTAACGCTTTGTACCGTATTTTGCAAGAAAGGGAGCCGGTCTTGGCTGTCGACGATCATGCCGTGATCTCGCCTGAGGAGATCCGGCTCGCGCCGGTAGAGGTCGAACCCCCCTTCGTGCCCTACAAAGCCGTCCTGCCCGGCGTGATCCAGGTGCCGGCGGAGGCGGTCATCGCCAC
>CAUYZA010000310.1:0-3873 GCA_963577225.1 Dehalococcoidia bacterium
GCTGGTGGTCGAGGTTGGGGCGACGCGGGAAGACTCCGAGGACGAGGATCTTCATCTCGGGATACATCGCGTTGAGTTTCTTCGCGATCACCTGCACCCCTTCGGCCGCCTGTTTGGGTTGGTCGCTCCCCCAGCAGACGTTGTTGGTACCGATCATGAGCGATGCGGCCTTAGGGGCTTCTTTCAGTGCCGGGAGATGATCCAAACGCCACAGGACATGGTTGGTGCGATCGCCACCGGAGCCCAAGTTCAGTGCGTTCAGAGGAACGAAATGTTTCTCCCAAACTTTCTCACCGGGGCCGCCTTTGTCGAAATTGTTGGTAATCGAGTCGCCGACCATCAGCAGTTCGATCTTCTTGTCTGCCTTCGGATCGTTGGCTTGTTCGATCTCGGCGATCTTCTCGGCGTGGCGCGCGAACCACCACGACGCCAGACGCACTTGAGCGTTTGTCGATGGATGTGGTTTTTCAGCGTCCTGGGCGATTGCCGCCTGCGATGACATCGCGATGGCGGCGACGAGGACAATCAGTTTCGATTGGATCATCATGGTAGGAGTATTCTCTGTTATAAAATGCATTCCCGGGCTCCTACGCCAGGACACCGTGGATCACCTCTGCGGGAACGACGCCTGTGAGTCGCTGGTCCAGCCCTCCGTAGGGGTAGGTCAGGCTTTCGTGATCTAGCCCCATCAGGTGCAGGATGGTCGCGTGCAGATCGCGGACGTGGCGCCGGTCCACGGCTGCCTCAAAGCCCAACTCGTCGGTTTCGCCATAGCTCGTCCCGGCCTTCACCCCGCCGCCCGCCAGCCAGTAGGTGAATCCTTTCGGGTTGTGATCCCTTCCCCCTCTGTCGTTCTCCGAGGTCGGCTGTCGACCGAACTCCCCGCCCCAGATGACCAAGGTTTCGTCCAGCAACCCCCGGCGATCGAGATCCTCTAGGAGTCCGGCGATGGGCTGGTCGATCTCGGGACAATGAATCCGCAAATTTTCCTCCACGCCGTTGTGCGCGTCCCAATTCTGTTGCTGATGACCGCCACCGGAGTAGAGCTGCACAAAACGCACACCGCGCTCCACCAACCGCCGCGCGATCAGGCATTGGCGCCCGAAATGCGCAGGGGGAATCGCCAGCTTGTGATCGAGCTTCGGGAGGTTCAGGCCATACAGCTCCTTCGTCTCCTCATCCTCACCCTCGATGTCGAGAGCCTCCGGAGCGGTGGTGTGAAGCTGGTAAGCCAAGTCGTAGCTCGCGATGCGCGCGCTGAGTTCCGAGTAGCTCTCGCGCCCGCGGCGGTGCAGCTCATTGAGGGCGTTGATCGCGTCCACCTTCTCTCCCTGCATCGGGTGCGTGAGGTTCGCGCTCGGTTTCAGGTTCAAGATCGGGTTGCCCGTCCCGCGCAGCACCGTCCCCTGGTAGGCTGCCGGCATGTAGCCGCTCGCCCAGTTGGCGGCGCCGGGGATCGGTCCGCCACGCGGATCGAGCATCACCACGAAGCCGGGCAGGTTGGGGTTGGTGGAACCGAGCCCGTGTGCGATCCATGAACCGAGCGCCGGGTGCCCCTGCAGGATCCGCCCGCAGTTCATCTGCAAGTTCGCCGAGCCGTGCGCGAACGAATCCATGTAGAGCGACTTGATCACCGCCAGCTTATCCATGTGCCCGGCGATGTTGGGAAACGCATCCGAACACCAGAGGCCAGACTCGCCGTGGCGCTCGAACTTCCGCCTCGATCCGAGAATCTTCAGTCGCTTGATCTCATTGCGCCGCCGCTGGATGTCGATCTCCTTGCCGTCGTTTTTCTGCAGCTCCGGCTTGTAGTCGAACAGATCCATGTGCGACGGGCCGCCATACAGATAGAGATAGATGCAGGCCTTTGCTTTCGCGGGGAAGTGCTGTGGCCTCGGGGCCAGCGGGTTGACCAAACTAGAAGCCGGGGCTGCGCCGAACACTTGGTTGCCCGGAAATATCCCCGACAAAGAGAGCCCGGCCATCGAGGTGCCGAAGGCCTTGAGGAAACTGCGCCGCGATTGGGCGTCGAGATGGCGTGGATCAATCGACATAGAGAAACTCGTTCAGATTGAACAATAGCGATACAAACTCCGCGAGGGACTGGCGCTCGGCATGGTCCGCTTGCGGCTGGCAGATCCGTTCACCGTTTAAGCTCAGATGAGACAGAATCATCGCCCCTCCCCAAGCACTGACACCGAAACGTCCGGGGCCGGTGATCGGCGAGGGATCCCGCGTGGCGACTTCGGTATCGGCGACCTTGAACTTGATCTGGTCACCCACGACCGATGCCTCGAAGTCGACAAAACCTTCGCCCGTCATGGACGACGGCTTCTTGGCCAAGTCCTCGACCTTCCCGTCGCGGTGCCGGCTAAGAACTAACTCGTGCTTCTCGACATTGATGGTCGCCGCGTAGCCGACGAGTTCCTCGCCCTTCGGATTGGCCCGCATGAGGATCGATGCACGTTCCGTATTCGGGCCGAGCTTGACTCTGCCCGAGAGCACAATATCCTCGCCCACCGTTTCGTGGAGGCGATGGGGAGGCTGGTCGGCCTCCGCGTTGACGATCCCCTCGTATCCTCCACCCCACTTTCCCTTGAACGCCTCCCAGCCATCAGGCGGACCAAGCAAGAAGCGCTCGGCGGGCAGAACGCCGTGGTAGTCCTTTGATAGGGCCGGCGAGAAGTCCGGGCGAAAAGCCAGCTGACTCGCGAGCTCCTTCTGGGCAGCACGCTGCGCGACTAGGAACGGCTCAACCATCGCGCGATCATCGGCATTCGGATCGCGAACTAACACTCTTCTAAATCCATCGCGCACCGGGTCACCGGAGTCCAGCAACTGCCCGGCAAGGCGCGCCGATTCATCGGCGACCAATTCGCTATTCAGAAGAAGCAGGGCCTGCGGCGCGACGGTGGTGCTCGACCGCGAGCCGATCGAGCCTTCGGTGTTGGCGTAGTCGAAGATCTCGAAGAACGGGTAGACCATCGTCCGTTTGACGAAGGCGTAGACGCTGCGACGGCGCTGTTCCTCGGGTGATGACCAGCCCCAGCCGCGCCCGGGTCTCGACCCGCCGGCAATCACCTCCCCACTGATCGCCGGGTAGAAACTCGGGCCGCCGCGCTTACGGTTGAGCGCTCCGCTGATCTGCAAGATCCGGTCGCGGACGCTCTCCGCCTCGAGCCGCCGCAGGTTCGTGCGCCAGTGGTGCAGGTTGCCGGGATCGACGGCGTCGTTGTCCGCATCCGGCGCCGACGAGCGCTGGTAGGCACGTGTGTTCATGATCACTCGGTGCAGGTGCTTCACCGACCAGCCGTTTTCCACAAACTCCGCGGCGAGCCAATCGAGCAATGCTGGGTTCGAGGGCGGTTCACCCGCCGCCCCGAAATCGTTTGGCGTCGCCACGATGCCGCGCCCGAAGTGGTGCAGCCAGATCCGATTGGCCATCACGCGCGCGGTCAGCGGGTTCGACTCGCTGGCGATCCACTTGGCCAAGGCTGTGCGGCGACCGGTGCTGTGGTTGGTCGGTGCGACCTCGAGCTCGCCGCCGCCGAAGATTTCCATCAGGCGCGGCTCGACCTTGTCGCCCTTCCGTTTGGCGTCGCCACGCAACAGCACGTGCGTTTCGCGCGGTTGCTTGCCGTGCTCCGTGACGCACAGAGCCTTGCCGCCGCCGATGTCGCGCAAGGTCGCATCGCCCGGCTTGTCATAGCTACGGACGTTGCGGAAAAAAGCCATCAGCTCGTAGTAATCCCGCTGCGAAACCGGATCGAACATGTGATCATGGCAGCGCGCACAACCCGCGGTGAGCGCCATGAAAGTCTCGGTGGTCGTGCGGATCACGTCATCGAGCCCGTCGAACTCGGCGGCGCCCTT
>CAUYZA010000311.1:0-3869 GCA_963577225.1 Dehalococcoidia bacterium
CTGTGGCTTTCAATCGGGCCATCGCGCCGACTCCTCACGTAACGGTTTTCAAGACCGAAACGAATGAGCACCACTGTGTTGGGGCCGCCCGCGGTGACTTCTTGCAATGGGTCTACGAGTCGAAGTGCCGTTAACGACGTCGTGATTAGCGGCTCCAGTGCCGTGTGCGCCCGGTGACTGGGGCGTCGTGTGCTCGGCCGCAAGTCGGTCGGTTCCCCCTCAGGCCCCGTGATCGACGGCGAGGCCGTCTCTGCGGAGCCTCCCGCGTCGATCGCATCCCCGTGGCGTCGCCCATCCACCATTCCGTCCCTCGATCCCCCTCGGTTTCCCACCGGTCTGGAACGCACTCCCTACGCGAGGGGGCGCGTCCTGGGGGCAAGTCCCAGCTCCGACCGCGGTCGCTCGAGCGGAAGATCCCGGCCGGCGACACGCCGAGCAGAAGCTGATCCGGCTCGCTCGCGGGACCGGGCACGATCGTCCAGATCCGATCCAGACTGGCGGCCAGCTCATGGCGAGGGCTCCACTCCTCCTTCGCGTTGTCCCAGGTCAGATCCTGGCGCGAGGCGAACTCGTACGGGCTGGCCGCGAACGTCTCGCCCTCGAAGCGCGCCGCCTCGGATTCGACCCAGCCCTCGCCGTCGTCGTCGGAATAGAAGAGATGCGGGCCCCACTGCATGTGGGCCGTCGAGACCCAAATCCGGCCGTCGCGCAGGTCGCGCCGGGCGAAGTCCACCTGCTGCCCCAGAAATTGTGGCGCGCCCAGTTCCCATTGGGAGCGATCCGCATTGCTGCGACCGATCAGCAGTCCCTTGCGCGTGCAAATCAGGAGTTCGTAGGCCAAGACCGGGCTAGACCACGCGCCCGACAGCAGCGTCGACAAGCTCAGCGCACAGTTGATCGCCAGGACGACGTCAGTCTCGCCGCGGGGGTGCCCCGAACGACATCGGCTCCAGAACCGACATGTCGATGTCGAGCAGGACCGGTCCCTCCGCCGCCACCGCCCGACTGAAGGCGGCTTCGAATTCCGCCACGCCGGTGACGCGCTCCGCGCTGATGCCCATGCCCTGTGAGACCTGGACGAAGTCGGGTGTGTGCAGATCGACGCCAACCTCGCGGCCCTCGAACGTGCGCGACTGGATCATGCGCAGCACGCCGTAGCCCTCGTCGTTGAAGAGGCAGATGATCAGAGGCAGCTCATACTGGGCGGCCGTCGCCAGCTCGCTCAGGTTGAGCATGAATCCGCCGTCGCCTTGGATCAGCGCGGTCTTCTTGCCGGATCCGATCGCCGCTCCGATCGCCAGCGGCAGTCCCGGCCCGATCGCCGCCGACGTCGATCCGATCGACGTGCGGGGCTCCAGAATCGGGAACAGCCGGTTGCCCCAGGTGTAGGCGGGCACCGTCGCGTCGCGCACGATGTTCGCGTCCGACGGCAGCGCCGCGCGCATCGCATCCATGATCGATTCGTAGTCAGGGCCGATTTGTGCGCGCATCTCCGCGCGTGCCTCGTCGCGCGCGGCTTGAGCGCGCTCCGTGTAGGCCGCCTCGTTGCCATCGCCTGACACCTGGCGCAGCAGCCCGGCCAGTCCCAAGCGCGCGTCGGCAACGACGGCCACGTCCGCCTTATAGTTGCGATTGATCACGGCCGGATCGACGTCGAGGTGGACCAGCGTGCCATTGATCGGCAACGCCCAGTTCTGCGTCGCGCCGCCCTGGAATCGGGTGCCGACGGCCAAGACCACGTCCGCCTCGCTCAGCACCGCGGCGCACGCGGGCAGCCCCGTCGTGGGGCCCATCGCCAGTGTGTGATCCTCCGGGATCGACCCGCGCCCATTCGTCGATGTGAAGACGGGCGCGTTCAGTCGCTCCGCCAACTGGGTCAGCTCCGCGAACGCGTTCGCGTTGATCACGCCGCCACCGGCCCAAATCGCCAGCCGTTTCGCGCCGGAGACCGCGTCGACGGCCTGCGAGAGCGCGTCGTCGGTGGGCGCGGCGCGGTCCCAGCCTTCTTGATGCGGAATATCGATCTCGGCCGTCGCGAATTGGAAGTCGATCGGGATCTCGACCGCGCCCGGCTGGGGCCGCCCGGTGCTGACGTCGCGCGCGACGCGAAACAGGGTTTCGCCCACCTCCTCGGGTCGGCGCACGCTGGCAGCCGATCCCGTCACCTGCTTCAGCATCGTGAGTTGGTTCTCGGCTTCGTGCAGGACGCCTTTGCCCTTGCCGTAATGCAGCGACTCCACCTGGCCGGTGATCATCAGCACCTTCGACGAGGCAAAGCCCGCCTCGAACAGCCCCGTCATCGCGTTCGTGGTGCCAGGGCCGGTACTCGTAATCGCGACGCCCAGCTTGCCGGTCGCGCGGGCGTATCCGTCCGCCGCGTGCACCGCCCCTTGTTCGTGCCGCACGCTGATCGGCGTAATGCCACCGAGGCGCAGGATCGCGTCGTAGATCGGGATGTTGTGCACGCTGGGGATGCCGAAGACCGTATCGACATCCAACGCCCGCAGCGTCTCATAGACCGCGTCGCCACCCGTCATCGATTTCGGCATCGCTCGCCTCCTGTCGCTGCAAGTTAGCCGACGCCACTCCTGCCCACAGCATGGCTCGATCAGCGCGCGGCCAGTAGCCTCCCCACGCAGCATTAGGAGCCAGCGATGCCTTCAGAACTCGATCGCGCGGACGTCATCTTCAGCGGCGGCGTTGTCCACACCATCGACGCCGACAACAACATCGCCGAGGCGGTAGCGATCCACGATGGCCGCATCCTGGCAGTCGGCTCCGATGCAACCGTGCTGGCGAGTGCCGGTCCCGAGACGCGGCGCGTCGACCTCAACGGCCGCTCGCTGACACCAGGTTTCGTCGACGCGCACTGCCACACCGTCGGCGTTGGATCGTCCGCCAACGAGATCGACTGCAAGGCGCCCGGCATGGACAGCATCGGCGCGATCGTCGAGGCGATCCGCGAGCGGGCCGCGGCGCTGCCGCCGGGCACCTGGATTCGTGGGCGCGGCTATGACCAGTCCAAGCTGGCGGAGCAACGCCACCCCAACCGCCACGACTTCGATGCCGCCACCACCGATCACCCCGTCATCTTCACCCGCACCTGCGGCCACATCCGCGTCTGGAACACCAACGCGATGGAGCTGTCGGGCCTGGACCACTCGGCTCCCGACCCGGTCGGCGGCCGCTTCGACCGCGACGGCGACGGCCTGCTGGGTGTCAGCTATGAGCGTGCCAACGCCGAGGTATCCGCCGTCGCGGCCCTCACGAGAGAGGAAGTTCGCGACGCGCTGCTCGCCGCCGACAAGGCCTACCTGGCCAGTGGCGGCACCAGCATGCACGACGCGGGAGGACTCGCCGGGGACCCGATCGAGATCGCGACGGAGCTCGTCGCCGCCGGGCAGTTGCATGCTCGCTATTACGGGTTCTTTACCGTCAACGCGTCCGACCACCCCCACGTCGGTGTGCTCGCCACCGGCCTGCGCTCCGGCTTCGGCAACGACCGCCTCCGGATCGGTGCCTTCAAGGTGATCACCGACGGTTCCAGCTCTGGTCCCACCGCCGCCACACGCGAGCCCTATACGAGCGACGAGAACGACTCCGGGATCGCCTATTGGGAGCAGGACGACCTGGACGATCTACTCGGTAGGGCACATCGCGCGGGCTGGCAGTGCACGGTGCACGCCGTGGGCGATCGCGGCATCGAGCAGACGCTCGACGCGATGGCCCGCGCACAGCTTGAGTACCCGCGCGAGAACCTGCGCCACCGCATCGAACACTGCGGCATCACGCCGCCCGACCTGCAGGCACGCGTGATCGCTCAAGGCATTGTGCCGGCGATGCAGCCCGCCTTCTTCTGGGAGTTCGGC
>CAUYZA010000312.1:0-3858 GCA_963577225.1 Dehalococcoidia bacterium
ATGGTGGCGATGGTGGCGATGGTGGCGATGGTGGCGATGGTGGCGATGGTGGCGAGGGTGGCGAGGGTGGCGAGGGTGGCAAGGGTGGCCGGGGATGACCGCGCGTGCGCCTGAGTGGGACGACGTTCGCGGGCAGCCCAGCTCGTTGACCAATGAACGCGGCCAGCGGCACGGAGGGGGATCGCGTCGGGACGATGCCGACGAGCGGCGAGGGAATGACTTTGCGTTCGCCGAGTCCGCGATACGCGGGTTGTGGGGCTTGCGACATGAGTCGCCTCCGACGTCATCTTCAGGGGCGCCGGCGGGAGGAGGCATCAGGGAATCACCGCGGTTGTGGGCCGGATCGACCCGATCGATGGGTCGGCGTGCGTTTGAGCGCGGGACGAGGGGTGGGGAGGGCTTGGCGGCGAGGGTGCGCGGTGCGTCGTCAGGCTTGGAGCTGACGCAGGAGATCGCCTGCGGCTCCGCTGGCTAGGGTTTCGCGGGCGAGCGCGGTGGCTGCGGGGAGTTCGAGGGCGACTCCGGCCAGCCAGATTCGGAGGGCGGCGTTGAGGACGACGACGTCTTCCGTGCCGTCTTGCTCGTGGCCAGCGAGAATGTCGCTCAGTCGGGCGCCATGGGCGGCGGGATCGGGGCGAGTGGCGAGTTCGCTGGTGGGGACAGTACGCAGGCCGAGGCTCGCGGGGTCGAGCCATTGTTCTTCGCGGCCCTGAGGAGTGACGACCACGATGCGAGATCGATGGGCGGTGCCCACGTCTTCGGTTCCCTCTAGGCCCTGAACTAGGAGCGACCGCTTCCAGGGCATGCGTTCGATGGTGCCGGCGAAGCGTTCGATGTACGGCAGGTGCGTGACGCCAACGATGTGGTGCGGCGCGTTGGCGAGGTCGTAGATCTTCTCGACCGTGCTGAGCGCGGTGCGCAGGCCGATTTGCTCGCGCAGGGCGCGCAGCGCGTAGACGGCGGGGGCGGCGATGCGCGCGTCCAGGTAGCCGAAGCCGTATTTCTCGATCTGGTCCTGCACCTGGGTCGGAGTCAGGTCGATCGGCAGGCCCAGCGCTTGCATCACGGGGGCCAGTGGCAGGCCGTCTTTGGGCGGCATGGGGCCGCTGCCGTGGAGGAACTGGGGCGTGCCGGCGGCGGCGGCGACGATGGCGGACCCGAGGGTGATGTAGAGCAGGTCGCGGCGTCCGTCGTAGGGGGTGCCGACGTCGACGAGGTTGTCGACGGCGGGCTGGATGCGGGCGGCGTCCTGCTGGATGGCGTCGATGAAACCGAGCAGTTCGTCGGGGGTTTCGCCCTGAACGCGGGCGCCGAGGAAGAAGGCGGCAGCCTGGGCGGGGGTGGCGTCATTTTCGAGGATGAGGCGCATGGCTTGCCGGGCCTCGTCGCGCGAGAGGTGGCGGTTGGAGTTGGGGCCGGTGCCGACAGCCTTGATAAAGGGTTTCATGGCGTCGGCGGCGGACTGCGCGTCGGTCTGCGCCGTGTCGGGCAGGCCGGCAACGGGGTCCTCAGACTCCGCCGACGAGCCGTCCTCGCGCATGGAGTCGGGGTTGAGGGCGTTCGACTCGCACCAGGCCCGATACTCGGCGGGCGCGATCTCGGAGGGCTTGATTTCGCTGCGGCCGCCCCAGAAGACGGCGGTATAGGCGATCGGGATCTCGGCTTCGGCGAGGTGCTCGTCGATCGCGGCTTTGTGTTGCAGGACCAGGTCTTTGTCGGTGCCGTGGGCCACGCCCATGACGTTGACGTCGTGGAACTCGGGGCCGCCTTCGCGCCAGTAGGCGTGGGTCATGATGTGATGGCGGCCGACCTCCTGGCCGGCTTCGATCTCGCATCCACGGGGCACGGCCCAGTGGAAGAGGGCGTTGTAGCGGGTGACGGGTTGGTTGCCGGCGACGGGTTTGACGTGTTCGAGGAAGGTGGAGAAGCGGCCGAGGAGCCGTCGCTCTTGGAGCGATTCGGCGATCGCGTAGAACTCGTCCAGCGGCATGCCGGCTTCGGCGGCGCGCGCGGTCCAGAGGTCGGACATGAGCTCCGCAGGCTCGAATTCACGCTTGAGAGCCGTCAGGGCGTCCCATTCCCGTTCGGTGAGCGGGCTGAGCACGGTGTCGAGCACCTCGGCCGGGTCGTCGGTGCGTGCGCCGGGGGCGAGGCCGCGTCGACGGGTGTGGCCGACGCCGAGCCGGAACAGGCGCTTGGCGCGCATGCGCCGGAAGTGCTGCGCCCCCACCTGCCCGGCGAGGAACTCGCAGTGCTTCTGGACCGAGTAGCCCTGGGGCACCTTGACGGTGGTCCAGAGGCGGTAGCGAGCGCCGGGCGAAGCGGCGTCCGTCGTGCGGATGACGACGTGCCCCGAGAAGGGGTCCTCGCGGAACATGTAGTCGAAGGCGTCCTGCAGCCGGTCTTCGGGGAGCTGCCAGGCGACGAGGGCGCCCTCGGCCAGGCTCGTGGAGAGCAGGGTCTGACGGACACGACGGATGGTGCCGGCTTCGAGCATGGCGCGAATCCGCTCGATGACGAGGTTGAGATCGACGCCGCTGGCGCGCGCGATGTCGCCCAGCGGATCGCGGCTGAAGCCCTGGATCTGGTCTTCGGAGACACGCAGGATCGCGACGTTGACGGGGTCGTCGATGGTGATGGGGACGGAGCCGGCGGTCATAGCGGCCTTCGCTGCCTGGGTTGGGCCCGGGAGTGTCCGGTGGGACGCCGATCGAACGCCATTCTAGGGCCGCTCAGCTTAGGCGTAGCGTTCCTCGGTCCAGGGGTCGCCGTGGAGGTGATAGCCGTACATCTCCCAGAAGCCGGGGCGATCCTGAGCCAGGAACTCGATGCCGCCCACCCATTTTGCGCTCTTCCAGAAATAGAGCGAAGGGATGACGGCGCGAACAGGGCCGCCGTGGTCGGAGCTGATTTGCTTGCCATCGTGGCGGATCCCGAGCATGGCATGGTCATCGCGGGCCAAGTCCTCCAGCGGGACGTTGGTGGTGTAGCCGCCGTAGGAGTGAAACATGACGGCGAGGGCGCTGCTCTTGAGGCCGACCTTGGCGATCAAGTCGGACCAGAGGACCCCTTCCCAGTCGTTGTCGTAGCGGGACCAGTGGGTGACGCAGTGGATGTCGTTGAGACGGCGAGTGAGGCCGAGCGCCAGCAGGTCCTCGTAGGACCAGGTCAGCTCCTGCTCGACTTCGCCCCAGATGCTGAGCTGCCACTCGTCCGTCTTGACGACGGGGGTTCCGCCGTAGGTGAGGACGGGCCAGTCCTTGGTCAGGCGCTGCCCGGGTGCGAGCCGGTCGCCGGTTTCGACGCGTTGCGCCAGGTCGTCGCTGTAAAGACGTTCGCTTGAATCCGTTGTCACGCAGACGCCTCCCGCGGCTCGTTCTGAGGGACTCGATCATCGCTGGGTCTGCCAGGACGTGCGATCGAGCAGGGTCGATCGTAGGCGGCGACTGCCCGCCACGGCAACGTCGGAGCCGACGTTTGGCGCCGGAAGCGTCCGACTCAGTGGCCAGCCGTCGGGTGGGGGAGCCGATGATACGCTCCCGATAGGACACAACATCGATGGTTTCTCCCTCCCCCGGCGGCGAATCCTCCGACGAATCAGCCGCTAAGGCGGCGGATTTGGGTGCCGAAACGGCTGATGATTTCGCTGATGACCCGGCTGGCGACCTGGTTGATGAGCTTGAGCCGGGCGGCGGTGGGTCCGCGGATCCGGGCGTGCCCGCGGAAGCCGACAGCTGGCGCGCTCGCTTGGGGCGGCGCAATCGGCGACAGGATCTGCTCTTTTTGAGCCTGGCCGGCGTCTGGGTGGGGCTGGACCAGGTGACGAAGGTGATCCTGCGCGAGTCGCTCAGTCCGGGC
>CAUYZA010000313.1:0-3839 GCA_963577225.1 Dehalococcoidia bacterium
CAACACAGTTATGTGCCGACCGCGACCAAGGTGCCTGCCCTCGAATACGGCTCAGATGCGGCTCAGACGGGCCGCTGCAGCGGCTCGACCCCAGCCAGCTCGCACGAGCGGCGATTCGCTTACGGAGCAGCGATGTCGAAGGCGACCTCTTGTGACGCAACCACCCAGATCGCGGTACCGAAACGCAGATTGGCCAAGCTGTTCAGGATGGCCAGCCCGCCCGGGGTGTAGCGCTGGAAGCGCGGAGCACCGGTGTCGTAATGAAAGATCGACGTGATGATGTCCACCGCCGGTTCGAAGACCGAGGAAGCCTCAAGCCCATCGGTTCCGGTCCAAGCGACCAAGTTGAAACCGGTGCTGAGGATTACCGTGCGGTCGAGCAGCGCGGCGGGGCTGCCTTGCTGCAGCCAGACGACATCCTGAGTCGCCAGGACCCAGAGTCCCTGCGCGGGCAGTAACACCTCAACGGCATTGAGGAAGGCCAGCCCCGCGGGTGCGTAGCGCTGGAATCCGACGTCAGGCGCCCAGGTGAACATCGAGTCGATCGAGTCCGCCACCGACTCCAGCGCTGTGACGACATCCGTCGTCTGACCGAGCCAGGCGACCAGATTCCAGCCCGTCGCCAGCGAGATCTCGGTTGGCGTCAGCCCGCCGGGGCTAACAAGGGCCAGCTGATCGATCTGAAAGGCAGTCTCACGCAAAGGAAGCGGACCACTCAGCGCTTCGCCAAAACGGATCCGGACCGTCGCTTCCGCGGTGGTCACGGTGAGGAACCAGAAGCCCCCATCCCACTCCCCAACTCCGGCGGACGCCCCTTGGCTGTCGATCGCGTCGATCTGTGACCCATCGAGCAGTGGCGCGCCGTCGACGGTAGCGCCGGCGCCATCGCCGAACAGGACATGCGTCGATGCCTCCTGCGCCTGCAGCGGCGCCATTATGAGGACGAGGGCGATCAGGGTCAGGACCAGCCCTGCGCCGATTGTGCGCCGGGCAAGGACTCGGACACTCATGGGCAATCTCCTTCGCGAGAATCCGTAGCCCCAGCTCGCATCGGCGGAGCGGAGACTCCCCGGATACGAGAAGCATGGACGCCGGCCCGCGCTTCTCGCGTGGTCGAGAGCGCAAGCAACTAGGCCGCATCCTCTTCAACCGCGTCTCCGTCGCCAGCGTCGCCGCTGTCACCAGAATCGCCGCCGTCACCGGTATCGCCCGCGTCACCCGGCGTCGCCACCGTCACCGTCGCCGCCACCGCCGACGCTGCCGCAGGTCACCCCGGCGCGTTCCGGCACGGGGTCCTCTTCGCCCTCGTCGCCTGCGCCCTCATCGCCCTCCGCGGGGGGGGCTCGCCGTCGGCAGGGGGATCTTCGCCGTCGGCAGGGGGATCTTCAGCTTGCGAAACTGCGACTTCGGCGTCGCCGGAGCCATCGCCGGTACCGCCGTCGTCGTCGCTCGGGGGTGCCTCATGCGAGGCGGCGTTCGTGCAGGATTGAATCGCGTCGTCCCCGAACGCCCTCGCCATCACCTCGAGCAACCGCTCGATGACGTGGTCTGACACGCGCAACGTAATCAGTCGGCCAGCGGGATTGAGGACCATGATCTCACCTTTGTTGTCCGCTTGCCCGCGCCCGCCTCGTGTTCCCGAGTCGTCGCCGCCGCCATCGCTGTCGCCTCCGTTATCGGCGTCTAGCGTGCGAATCCGGCCGTTGCCGCGACCGGGGTGATTGTCGTCCGTGAAGCCACCACCCCCACGCCCGCTGTTGCCACTTCTGCTGCCGCTGTTGCCGTTGCCACTGTTTCCGTTGCCGCCGCCATTGCCGTTATCGCCGTTGCCGCCGCCACGGTTGCCGTTATCACCCCCATTGCCACCAGAATTGCCCGGCCCCTCATCGCCGACATCCTGGCCACCGCCGCCCCCACTATTGCCCCCACCACCGCCATTGCCGTTGTCCCCGCTGTTCCCCATCGCGGCAACCGCGCTGATGCTGAGAACGAACAGCATGAGCAACATAAAAGTCGCCGTGGCCAGCCGGTTCCGGCGCATATTCGATATCGGTTCCTTGTTGAAATGGGAGATATAATAGGACTCCTTCTGATGCCGGCACAATCAGATCGGCGACGCCGCCATGGGGCTTCAGTATTCGTTATGTCGCATATATGTCTCGGACAGCTGCGAGTCGATGATCTCCTGGCGGGCGGCGGCGACGGCCGCGCCGCCCCTCAGCGGCTACCGGCCGCTCAAAAGCCGTCGATACGACGCGCTGCGGCCGAATCCCGCCGCTACCACCGATTGGGGCCAGCCGTGGAGCGATGGACGATGTTCGCCACCATGCAGCAACATGCGCCCTGCCTCCGCGACGACGCGAGCGGTCTGTCCGGGCCGGCGATCTTCGCGGACCGCCTGTTGCACGCGCGCCAGCGCGGCGGGTGCCACAGCGATCCGTTCGTGGTGGCCTTCATGGATCTCGCGCTGACCGGAGCTGCCGACACGACGCGCCAGATGCAGCACGCCGAGGTGGCGCAACAGCTCGCCGACCGGCTCCAGCAACCCTTGCGTTCCGGCGATACGGTCGCTGCGCTCGGTCCCCTCTAGTTACGTTTCTTGTTCGAGGGCGCACCCAGTCAGGTCGCCGCCTACGCAGTGCTGACCCGCGCGCTGCAGAAGGTCTCAGGACAGCTGTCGTATCCGATGGCCAACGGGGAGCCGTTTGGCCCCGAGGGACGCTGCGGGGCCGCCGTCGCGACGGAGCCGTTGTCGCAGGACGCCGAGGTTCTCCTGCGCGCCTGGACGGCGCTCGAGCGGGCGCAACTTACGCCGAGTCCGGCCCTAGCGATCTACGACCCTGATCGCGATGGCGCCTCGCTCATGCAAGTGCGCAGCGAGGGAGCCGGGGGCTTCCTGTTACGGGCGACCGGCTAGGACGCCGCCGCACGTCCACTCCGCCTGCTCCCGCTGCGGAGCGGAGGCGTTAGCCTCCCAGCTCAACCTGGGAGGGCACAACATGCCGACAAAGGATCTTGCGTTCGCGACGATCGAGGCCTTGGCACCCCGAATCGAGTCGGGGGAGCTCTCGCCGGTCGATCTGACGCAAGCCCAGCTCGATCGAATTGATCGGCTCGACGGAGGCCTGAAGAGCTACGCGACGGTGATGGCCGAGTCGGCTCGGGCCGAGGCCGAGCAGGCCGCGGCCGAGATCGCGGATGGCCGGTACCGGGGGCCGCTGCACGGGATCCCGCTGGCCGTCAAAGACCTTTGCTACACGGACGGCGTGCGCACAATGGGCGCGACGGCCGCGCTCAAGGACTTCGTGCCGAACTTCGACTCCACCGTGGTCGCGCGGTTGCGCGGGGCGGGGGCGATCCTGCTGGGCAAGCTGAACCTGACCGAGGGAGCGATGGCGGGCTACAACCGAGCTTTCGCGGTGCCGGTCAATCCCTGGGACGCGGAGCGCTGGACGGGTGTGTCGTCGAGTGGTTCGGGGGTGGCAACGTCGGCGGGGCTTTGTTACGCGTCGTTGGGCAGCGACACAGGGGGTTCCATCCGCAGCCCATCCGCCTCGTGCGGGATCGTCGGGATCAAGCCAACCTGGGGCCGGGTCAGCCGCTACGGGGTGCTGGCGTTGGCCGAGTCGCTGGACCACGTCGGTCCGATGACCCGCTCGGTCTGGGACGCAGCCGCTGTGTTCGAAGCGATCGCCGGGGATGACGCCAACGACCCCACAACGCTGCCGGAGCCGGCCCCGTCGCTGCTGGCGGAGATCGACTCCGGAGTGAGCGGGTTGCGGATCGGCTGGGACGAGCGCTACGCGACTTCGGATGTGATCCCGCCCGTGGCGGAAGCG
>CAUYZA010000314.1:0-3832 GCA_963577225.1 Dehalococcoidia bacterium
GCGTCAGAGTAGCGGCGATCAGGACGGCAATGAAGAGTGGAGCAGCGCTAGTCATCTCGATCGTGCTGGGTGCGCGCGGACGCATCCGGTCAACTCCTCTCACCCCGTCCAATCTCAATGGGACGCGTAGCAGTGGCCGCGGTCAAGCAAGCACAGGACTGCTTATGTCCCGGTCGTCCGTACCGCACCTAGGATACGGCGCAAGCATCGAATCGATGGGGAACTCCGATGCATGTTACGCGTTTCTATACGACGCCGAACGGCGGCTCGGCGTTCGAAGAGTTCGATCTGCCGTTGGAGTCGAGCCGGACCGATGCGTGGGGCAACGAGTTGCGATTTAGTGAGCCGTTCGCCTCACCCGCCGTTCGCGTTTTCCAGGCGCCGGTTGGGACCTTTCAAGACTGGCACAACGCGCCCACGCGACAGCTCTGCCTTGTGCTGCAGGGAGTCTGGGAGATCGGGACGACGGACGGCGAGAAGCGTCGCTGGGGAGCGGGCGAAGTGTTTATGCCGGACACCGTGGAGGGACAAGGTCACACGAGTGAGGTGATCGGCGACGCGGCGGTGCTGATCGTGTTCGTGCCGGTGCCACCGGAGGTCGATGTCGCGGCCTGGGGGGTATCGGGTCCCTAGCCGGTCGTCGCTACGTGAGCCGTTGTTACGCTACAAGCGCCCAGGGAAGTGGCTCATACCCAGCGAGGCGGAGAACACGCGATGCACGTGACGCGGATGTACAAGGGCGCCGACGAGCTCTCGCACTTCGAAGATCTTGAGATCCCGCGGCGCGGGACGAAGGTGGGGACGCTGTCGGACTGGTTCGATGTCAGTGACGTGCTCTTCCGCGAGGTCGAGGAGGAGTTGTTCCTGGACTGGCACCACGCCGACGGTCGAGTACTGATCGTGATCCTGAGCGGACGGATCGAGGTGACGCTGGGCAGCGAGACGCGGCAGTTCGGACCCGGCTCCATAGTGTTGGCGGAGGACATCGACGGGCAGGGGCACCAGACGCACGACATCGAAACGCCGCGGCAGTCCATCATGATCCGGGTGCCGGACAGCTTTGATGTCGGCGCGTGGCAGGTGATCTAGCGGCGGCGGCTAGCCCTTGGCTAAGGCCCGTTTCATGCGACGCTGGAAACGCCCCGTGACCCGCGTCTCACCAGCCCGGTTGGTCTCAACCATCGCCTTCTTGCGCAGATCGCCCAGCGTGGGAGCGACCTGCTGCAACGCGGCGAAGTAAGTCTTCAGCTTGGCGCCCTGCCCCGATGCGGTCCCGGGGTTGCTGCGCAGCCATTCTCGTGCGTGTCCCTTCGTACAGAAGAGGTTGTTGCGTCCTCACGTGCCACCCCCAAGGAGATAGGCGGCCCGCGGCTGCACGAGCGCCACCGTTCCGGCGCGGCACGTGACGGCGATCGGAGCAGCGCAAAACGCACAGCTGTCGTCGACGGTGAGGTTGGTATCCTGGTAGGTGCTGTTGACCAACAGCAGGAAGTCGACCGCTCAAGGTACGTTGAACGCGGGTTCACCTTCCACACGGACCGTGTGCGACTGCAGTCCGAGACTGCCGAGCAAGCGGTCGGCGTCCGCCACGATGCGCCCTCGACGCATGAGACCGACGGCGGCCAGGGCACGTCGGGCAGCGCGAATGTCCGACGCGTTCATGTCGAGCTCCGACGCGGCGGCCGCCGCCGTCTCTCCCGCGGAGAGCTTGCGCGCGAAGCGCTTCTCCAGTTCAGCCAGGGTGACCGTGAGCGGCGTGGCGCAGCAGGCCTTGATCGCCTTCCAGAGCCGGGGGTCCGCCGTGAGCGTCTTGTGGATCCGGAGTCGCTGACTGAAGTTCGCGGGCAGGTTGAGCGCCGACTGGGCCTGGCCGACCGTTGTGATGTCGAGCGCCGCTTTCCAGCGCCGCCGGAGCTGATCGAGCAGGATTTGGTCAGTGTTCAAGGGTTCGTTTCCCTCTTCGCCGCGGCGATCGCATCGACGAGCCACTGCCGCTCCGGTAGTTCTTGCAGACCAGTATGCGTGGCGTAGACGCGACAGCGTAGCGAGAAGTCTTCGTTGGGCCCGCCCGCTGGGTCGATGTCGCGGCCGGCGACTCGAATCGAGGGCGACCCGGCGAAGTCGACGACGCGCCCCATCGTTTCGCCGCTGACCTCGATCGACTCGATCCGCGCGTCCACGCCGAGCTCGGCGATCGTGCCCTCGATCATGGCGCGGGCGCCATCGTGGCTCGGGCAGCCGTCGAACCAGAGCAGTTCGATCGAGATCGGTTCAGCCATCGTTGGATGTCCTTTCCGAGAGGATGCGCTCAGCGCTGTCGATGGGAGTGAAAAGGACGCAGCCAACCTCATCGTCGCGCCGCAGGAGCCAGTTCGAGACGGCGAGGACCTCGCAGCCCGCGTAGCCGCGAACAGCGGCGACGCTCAGCGAGACCGCGATGAAGAGCGCGAAGGCATCAGGCGTGACTGAAAAGAGGGCGAAACCGATCGCGAAGTTGAGGCAGGACGCCAGCGTGTTCGATTCCCGCAACGGGGTTCGCGTGAAGCGAAGTCACGCGGCCGCGAGGGCCAGGAGCGAGGCGGGAAAGACGACCAATCCGAGAATGCCATCGCTGGGCGAGACGCCGTTGGACAGCACGCCACTCGCCGCGAGGGAAACGAGGGCAATGCTGAGGCCGAAGCGGCTCAGCGTGCCGAGCGGGCCGATCGCCCGGCCGGTCTGCGTGCTAGCAGTGACGGACATTGCGAGTCTCCTTGCGTGACCAACGACTCGACGCTAAACCTTGGAGTGAGTCGAAGATCAATATCACGGAGGGCACGATGCAAATCGGCGAGGCGGCGCAGGCAAGCGGGCTGAGCGCGGACACGATCCGCTTTTACGAGAGCGAGGGCGTGCTGCCCGCGCCGGCACGGGCGTCGAGCGGGTATCGCAGCTACAGAGCCGAGCACGTGCGTCGCTTGCGGCTGGCCCGCAGTCTGCGCGACCTCGGGCTGGCCTTGGATGAGGTGGGCGAGATCGTGGCGGTGGCGCACGACGGCACCTGCGGCGACCTGCGCGTCGCGTTGCGCTCGCGACTGGGTGGGGCGCTGGAAACAATCGACACCCGTATCGCGGAACTGGAGGAGACGCGTCGGGAGGTCTCGCGGATCACGCGGGGGCTGAGCCGGATGCGGGCAGGCGAGGAGGATGTGCCGGGCCTCACGGCCTGCAACTGTGTGACGATCATGGCCGCTACAGACTGAGCCTCCGTTGCTAGCCTCGCTGCCGCGAAGCAGGCTGCTAGCCTCGCCGCCGCGACGAAGGAGTTAAGCCATGCACATCGTTCGGATCTACACCGGCGACGACGAGCAATCGCACCTGGAAGAGTTCGATGTACCGATGGAGCCCGGTCGCTACGGGAGCCTGTCGACGCAGTTCGACGCGCTGGGTGTGATCTTCCGCGAGACGCCGCCGGGGGGCGAGCTGGACTTTCACAACGCGCCGCGGCGGCAATTCGTCGTGACGTTGGAGGGGCTGGCGGAGGTGGAGTGCGGGGACGGGTCGAAGGCCCAACTCGGCGCGGGTGACATCTTGCTGGCCGACGACATCACGGGCCAGGGCCACATCACGCGCGACATCGAGGGCCCGCGACGCTCTCTCTTCATCCCCTTGCCGGAGGACTTCGACGTCGACGGCTTACGCAGCTAGATCCCACAACCGCGGCCGTTAGATCAGCTTGTGGCCGAGGTGCTGGCGGTAGAAGTGGAAGGCGGCGATCGTGAGCGCGTGGGCGATCTCCCCGCTGGTGAAGAGCGCTTCGACGTCGGCCAGCGGCACGCGGACGACATCGATC
>CAUYZA010000315.1:0-3802 GCA_963577225.1 Dehalococcoidia bacterium
CGCGACATCGATCACGGAGTCGATCGCGCCCTGCGCGATGCCGAGGGCGACCGCGCCCATGGGCTGTGCAAAGAAGCCGGTAAAGGGGAATCGATAGAGCTGGCCCTGGTAATGCGAGCCCTTCGGGCCGCCCGGTCTGAATTGTGCCGTAAAGAGCTCCGAAACTAGGATACTCCGGATCGCCACGTCGTGGCTTCCGGTGCCGTTGAGGCCGAGCACGTCCCAGGTGTCGGGGCTTTCGGCTGCATCGCGAGGGACGACGACGAAGCCGAGGTTCGGGTCGGCTTGCGCCTCGTTTCCCGGAGATTCGTCGCTTGGCAGTATGCAGCTTGCCATCAGATAGGTGGCATGCGTGCTGCCACTGACATAGGACCATTGGCCGTTGACTCGGTAGCCACCGGCTTCTCGCACGATCGGCTGGAAGGGGAAGACGCCGCCCGCCAGCACGGCACGCGGATCACTCCAGATCGGTTGGGCAGCCTCGTCGGAGAGATTGGGGCCGATGAACGAGCCGCCGCTGCCGACGTAGCCGCACCAGCCGGTGGAACCATCGACGCGGCCGAGCTCTTCCACCATGCGGTAGAAACCGGGCGGGTCCCCTTCGCCGCCGCCGAGGGACTGCGGTACGAGGTAGCGGAAAACGCCCGCGTCGGTCAGCGCGTCGACGACGGGCGTCGAGAGGCGGAGATTTTGCTCGGCCTCGTCGGAGTATTCGCGGATCAATGGTGCGAGGTTCGTCGCTGCTTGGATCACTTGATCGGCGGAAGTGGCGGTCGTCATATGGCTTCCGTTCGTTGCGCGCGCAGCTTAGATCGGACGGGTACGTCGGTCGGGCTAGTCGAGGCCGCGCGCTTTGAGTTCACGGGCAAGACGTTCCGTGTCCGCGCTGGCGGGCGGCGTCTTTTCTTCGTCCGTCAGGGTGCCGGCGGCGTCCTTGAACATCTTGGCGCCGTCGTAGGTGATCCACTTCTCGGGCACGACCTCGACGATCACTCGCAGCGGGGAATCGAGCCGGCGCTGGAAGGCGGCGGCGGCCTCTTCGTCGCGGTTGAGGACGGAAGAGAAGTCGGCGTAGAACCAGTCCTTGGTCTCTTGGTCCTCGTGGATGATGGCGCGCCCTTTGACCGTGACGGTCTTGCCGGGGCCCAGTTCGGAGCCAGTGCTGGTCACGACGACGGAGACCCGAGGGTCGCGACGCATGGCGCTAATGCGGTGGCGGTGCGCTCCCGCGGTCATCCAGAAGCGGCCGTTGCGCCAGATAAACGACATAATCACGCCCACCGGCCAGCCGTCTTGGGTTGACCAGTTGAGCACGCATTCGCGCTGGGCCTGGAGCAGCGCCTCCCGGTTCTCGGCGTCGAGCCCGTAGATGGAGACCTTCTCGTAGTCCTGGATCGCGTCCGGCATGGCGGCCCCTTGGTTCTGCTCGGGGTTGGTCGATCGTCTACTCGCGGGGTTCGCCGTAGACGGAACGGATCGATTCGCCTGCGTCGAAGCGGGCCTGAATCTCGGACATCGTCTCGATCGCGGTGGGCGTGTTCGCGACGGACTGGAAGTGGCGTTGCTCGTTGGTCATGGCCTCGTCGAGCGAGAGCGAGTCGTTTTCGTGCAGGATGTGCTTGAGCGCGGCGAGCCCGGCGGCTGGTCGCGCGGCGAGCCGTGTGGCCCACTCGACGGCGACCTCGAGCGACTTGCCTTGCGGCACGACGCGGTTGACGCCGCCCAACTCGTAGATGCGCTGGGCCGTCATGGGGCTGCCGTCGAAGACCATCTCGGCGGTGGCGGTGCGGCCGATGATGCGGGCGAGGCGGCTGGTGCCGCCGATCCCGGTGGTGAGCGCGATCTGGACCTCGGGCTGGCCGAACAGGGACTGCTCCTCGGCGATGCGTAGGTCGCAGGCCCAGCCCAGCTCCGCGCCGCCGCCGGAGCAATCGCCGGAGACGGCGGCGATCGTGACGACGTCGGTGGTGCCGATTTCTTGCAAGGCGCGGCCCCAGGCCGCGCCTTCGCCAGTGGTCTCTTCGCCCTTCATCGTGGCTACGAGATCAGTCAGCCAGGCGTGTTCGAACCAGTGGCCGGGGACGCCGGAAGCGAGCACGGTGACGCGGGTGCCGGCTTCACGGGCAGCGGCCATGGCGTCGGCGAGTTGGCCGATACCGGCCCAGGAGCCGTGGTTGTTGATCTCGGGGTTGGACATGGTGATGACGGCGACGCCCTCGGCCGGGGTCTCACTGGTCACGATGGGCATAGTGGCGGCTCCTTGATCCGAGCCGGTGTGGCTCAGCGCCGCAGAATTCTAGCGGCCGTACTTGTTGCGATCATTAGATTCCATACAGCGTCTCGGTCACGATCCGGTCTCCACGGACCTTGATGACAATGCAGAGCTGCAGATCGACATCCGTCCCGACAGGTGGCTGTCCAGGGACGTCGTTGCGGTACGTGGCTCGCATGGTTCCCTGGAAGGCGACCGTATCGCCGCTCACCGCGGTCCACTCCAGCTGGAAGGTTCGCGGTCCTGTAGCGGCAAAGGTGTCCTTCACGCCCGCTCGCAACTCGTCTCTCCCGTTCACCTCGACGCCGGACGGATAGAACTTCGCCCGATAATCGTCGGTGCAGATCTTGTCGGGATATTCCGCATCGTTCTGGATCAGATCGAGCCAACGATCAGCCACTGCCCGGGCGTGTGCCTCGTCGGGTGGCATTACCTGCGCACGCTCCGCTCCTGTTCAGCTCGAGCGGGTTGGCGCCGGCTTGCTCTTCGACTTGTAGGTCTCGAAGAAGCGACGGCCGGTGGCCTTCTGGTTTTCGTAGATCGACCCGCCGTGGACGGCGGGCGGCAAGGGCATGCGCACGGGCACGTCGGTCAGGCGAGGCTCGGTGGTGCCATTGCCCATGACGAGCCATGAGTCGAAGTCTTCAAGCGAGCGCGTGCCCAGCCCGGAGAGCGGCCAGGCGTCGGCGGCGGCGTATTGGTAGAGCAGCAGTCGACGGTCAGCGCCCGACGTGTTGAGCCCGGAGCCGTGGACGATGCGGGTGTGGTGGAAGCTGACGGACCCGGCCGGCCCCGTGACCTGGACGGCGGCGTCGAAGTCGATGCCCGAGCTCTCGGGCTCCATCGCGCCGCAGAAGGCACCGTCCGCGTGGTGGTCGTAAGTGGGGCCCTGATGGCTGCCGGGGATCATCAGCAGGGGGCCGTTGGAGGCGTCGCAGTCGTCGAGGAAGACGCCGGCGGCGAGCAGGTCGTCGTTGGTGTGGGGGTAGAAGGCCCAGTCTTGGTGCCACTCGACGGGTGCGCCGTACTCGGCGGACTTCAGGTTGAGCTTGTCGCCCTGGTAGCGCACGTCGGGGCCGATCAGCTGGCCCAGCACGTCGAGGATGGGCTGGTACTCGGAGAGCGTCTTGAAGAAAGGGAAGTGCAGGCGCGGCGTCTTGATCCGGCGCACGCGAGGGGTGTCGGGGCTGTGGCTGTCTTCGAGGTCGTAGACAGCATCGTTCTGTTCGACGCTGCGTGCTGCCTCGACGATGGCGTCGGTCTCACGACGCAGAGCGTCCAGCGTCTCGGCGTCGATCAGGCGCTCGACGAGGATGTAGCCCTGATCGCGGTAGGACTGGACCTGGTCAGGACTGAGTCGGTTGGTCATCGTGCGTCTCCTCCGCTCCGGTTGAACGCGGACAGAGTAACGGGAAGACGCTGGCGCGAATCGGGTCTGTCGCGCAAGCCGCTGAGACGCAATACTTCCTGTCGCCCGCCAGTCCGGACCGACCGGTCGCGGGCGCACTCTGTTGGAAGAGCGAGGCGGAC
>CAUYZA010000316.1:0-3786 GCA_963577225.1 Dehalococcoidia bacterium
GACGGGCTTCGCTGTCAGGCCGTCCTCGATGCCGTGCGCGAGTCGGCCCGGGAGGGGCGGCGCGTGGCGGTCGCGTCGGTCTGACCGACGCGACCCGCGTCCGCTCTTACCGCTCTTGCGTGAACACGACGCCGAGCATCGCGTCCGGATCCGCCAACGCCTGGGTGATGCCCTCGTCGACGTCGGCGAAGGGGATGCGGTGGGTGATCAGCGTGTCGACGTCGAGCTTGCGTTCCGCGACCAGCCGCATGCACAGCTCCAGGTTCGTCGTGGTCGTCCAGCGCATGACGACCGGCGGGTAGACGGCGCCGAACTCCCACGCCTCGTCGTGATAGCCCGACCCCGTCCGCATCGCGCTGCGAATGTCGATGTTCGTCACCCCGGCGGCCTCGTGGTCGCTGTAGGTGAACTGCGCCAGCCCGACCACGACGATGGTGCCCGTCACATGGTGATCGGGGGTCCGCTTCATGCACTGGACGAGACTCTGCACGGCCTTGCTTGCTTCGCCGCCGAACGCGATCGCTCCCCCGTCGAGGCCGTAGCCGTCGGTGAACTCGCGCGTCCGTGCGACGGGGTCCTCCGCACCGACCGTCACCGCCGCGTCGATCCCCCACTTGCGCGCGATCTCCGTCCGGAACGGGACCGTGTCCCAGCCGATGACGCGATTCCCGGCCAGCATGTGCAGCTGCGCCGTGAGCTGCCCCACGACGCCCAGCCCCACCACCGCGTACGACTCACCAAAGTTGAGGTCCGCGCGACGCAGCGCCTGCAGCGCCGTGCCCATCAACATCCCGTACGACCCCTCCGCGTAGCTCACCGGCTCCGGCAGATGCACGGCGAGGTTGTGCGGCACGACCGCGGTGTCGGTGTGCACGGCGTACCCCCCGCCGATACACGCGACCCGGTCGCCCGGCTGGAAGCGCGTTACACCTTCGCCGGTCGCGATCACGATGCCGGCGTTCGAGTAGCCGCCATAGGCACGCGGTTCAAGCCCCGGTTCCTGGCCCCTCTCCTGCTCCGCCAGGCTGCGCCATCCACCCTTAACCTGGCGCTGGTCCTCATTCGCACTGAGCTCGCTGCCGGGGCTGACCGACGACACCCGCACATCGACGGCGATGCTGCCGGGCCGCAGCTCCGGAACGTCCTGCTCGATCAGCCGGATGTGGTTGTCGTCGAACCAGGCGGCGACGGTTCTCTTGCCGGGCAATGCCATCAAATTACTTGACCGCTGCCGACGTCCCAATCTTCTGCCAGAGGGTCTCGCCCGGGGCCGTGTTCACGACGCGCTGGAAGACGCCCGGCGACTCCGAGCCGGCCGAAACGAGACCCGCCCAGGGATCGTCCGGGGAGAAGGAGGCCTTGACCGTCCCCGGCACCCACTCCACCGCCTCCCGTTGCCCGCCCCGGCCGAAGTTGTGGATCGGAACGAGACCGCTCTTCCCGATATGTGGTTGCAGCATGCCCAGCGCGTTGATCGACCCGATGCGATCGCGCAGCGCGGGCTCGTCCGGGACGGATCCAGGCGTCAGCTCGAGTGCAAAGCGGACGTCGCCTTCGTAGCGGACCTCTGCACGATCGGTCGCAATGGTCATCTCATCGGCGATGTACTTCGGCAGCCCCCAGGCGAGGCCGATGTACGCGGTCAGCACGTTCGCGACCGGCATGCTGGCGACGACCCAGAGGTCCGCGCCGTTGTCCGGCCGTGTCGCCCTCACCAGTACCCACCCTTCGGGATACCGGATCGCGGGGTTACCGGAGTTGAAGTCGACCAGGGCCAGGCCCACGGCGGGCGCTGCCGGCATTCGCAGCGGTTCCGGAATGTAGGACCGGTAGAGGTCCAGATCCGGCGGCTCGACGACCGTGAAGATGCCCGACGTGCCGGCCCCGCTCTTGACCTGGTCCGCAGGCATCGGCGTACTGGGCAGCACCATCTCGCGTTGGGACGGATCCGCGATGAACTTCTGCAGCCGGGCGACGCGGAAGCGGCCGTCGACCAGCCGGTCGACTTCCGACGCCACGGTGGCGGTCGGACCGGCGGAGGCCGTCTGCGGCGGAGCGGCCTTCTCCGGGGGAACGGCGATCTGCTTCGCGATGTCCTGCGCACCCGTTGTCGTCACCATGTCCAGAATTCCCTTCGTGTCGCGCCCTGCGTCTCGCGGAGGTTCGCGACGGGATGGTGCAGCCCCAGCGGGGACGGGCTCGTCCCCTATGCGCGTGAGGCTGCGTGCTGGGTCAATACTAGTACGCGTAGCGCCTCTTCGTCCTCACATCTGGGGTTCTCGCACTTGATGGCGCACAACTTGCTATCTCATGGATGAGGGTCCGTCTGGCGTTCTCCCGTGTGCGATCAGCGCAGATTGCGGAGGCGCGGGTCGAGGGCGTCGCGCACCCAGTCGCCCATCATCATCGCGGTCAGCGCGATCAGCACGATCGCGAGGCCGGGAATCCAGATCAGCCACCCGGCGATCGGCATGAAGTTGCGCCCCTCCGAGATCATGGCCCCCCAGGAGGGGGTCCCCATGTCGACTCCGACGTTGAGGAAGCTCAGCCCCGCCTCGAACAGGATCACGGTGGCGACCTCCATCGTCATCAGGATGACGACGATGTTCAGCAGGTTGGGCAGCACGTGGCGCAGGAGGACGCGGCCGTCGTGCGCGCCGATCGCCCGCGCGGCGAGGACAAACTCCCGCTCGCGCAGCGAGAGCACGTCCGCCCGCACGAGGCGTGCGTAGCCGGACCAGGTCCAGATCGTGATGATCAGGATCACGTTGCGCAGACTGGGCCCCCAGACGGCGGCCACGAGGATGGCGAAGAGCAGCGCCGGGAAGGCCAGCTGCACGTCCACGAGCCGCATCAGCACCTTGTCCACCCACCCCAGGCGCCAGCCGGCCAGCAGGCCCACCAGCGTACCGACGGCGGCCGCCGCGGGGACCGCGATCACGACGACGGTCAGGGAGATGCGGGCGCCGTGCATCACGCGCGTGAGGATGTCGCGCCCCATCTGGTCGGTGCCCAGGACGTGGTCCCAGCTGCCGCCGTCGAAGACGGGCGGGATCAGGCGGTCCGCGAGCACGATGTGCTCCGGGTCGTAGACGGAGATCAGATCGGCGAAGATCGCCGCGACCAGGAACAGCGTCACAACCAGCAGCGCGGGCACGAGCAGCGCCCAGCGCCTCCAGTGGCGTGTGCGCGGTCGGGTCGGCGGTGCCTGGAGCGGGATGACGACGTCGCGCGCGGCCATCAGGCGGCCCCGCCACGAATGCGGGGGTCCACCAGCCGGTAGGAGAGGTCGACGATGATGTTGGCCAGCACGATCGAGACCGCGATCAGCAGGACCGCGGCCTGCGTGACCGGGTAGTCGCCCAAGCCGATCGAGTGGATCGTGAGCCGGCCGAGGCCGGGCCAGGCGAAGACCGTCTCCACGACCAACGCCCCGGCGATCAGCCGGCCCGTCTGGATGCCGAGGATCGTCACGACCGGCAGCAGCGCGTGGCGCAGGGCATGCCGACCGACGATCGCGCGCTCAGACAGGCCCTTGGCCCGCGCCGTGCGCACGAAGTCCGCGCCCATCGCATCGATCATGCCGGACCGGGTCAGCCGCATAATCGCGGCGGCGGTGAACGTCCCCATCGTGAGCACCGGCAGGATCATGTGCTGCAGGCTGCCGCTGCCGCCGGTGGGCAGCCAGCCCAGCCCCACGCTGAACAAGAAGATCAGCATCAAGCCCATCCAGAAATCGGGCACCGCCTGGCCGATCACGGCCAGCAGCCGGGCCAGCCAGTCCGC
>CAUYZA010000317.1:0-3766 GCA_963577225.1 Dehalococcoidia bacterium
AAAGTCGCAGTCTCGTCTTGGTCGATCGTCGTCCCATCGATCGTGATCGAGGGCGACACCCCTTGTGCAGCAACACGCGGCCCCAAGTAACCAAGGTGGATCATGCCGGTCTGGCCTTCGCGCAGTGAGTAGGCGCCATCCGCAAATACCGTGTCGCCTCCCGCCCGGATGCCAACGACGTTCCCCGCCGCGCTCGCCACCCCAGTGAGGAGCACGAGCAGCAGGCCGATTTCCGCCGCCATCAGCAGAAGCGGAACCGCTTGAACAATGCGTCGTTGTGTCATCACCGCGAACCTCCCGACAACTGTTCTCTGTTGAGACGGCGGGAGTATAAGCGGAGGTCGCGCCCAAGAGGTGCGGTCGGTACCGGAGGTACTGTTCGCGATCCAGCCTCGGTGCGACAGCCAGATCCGAAGATGTCCCGATCCCCGCTGCATCCCTGTGGGGGCTAAAAGCCACCGCGAGCCGCAGTACGTCGATCACCTGATGACAGCGCGAGCACCTCGGACCCATACTCCGATTCGCGGATGCGGGGCATCCGGTACCTCCGCGGCCAAAATCAACGGGTAGGACCCAATGACCACAACCGACGCAGGCAGCGGCGAACTCGACGACTACCGAACACTTCGACGTTCTCATCGTCGGGGCGGGTATATCCGGTGTCGGCGGGGCCTACCACCTGACCAGGCCCTCGACGAGGCAGAGTTCATCTACCAGTAGCTTCGTCTACCAGTTGGGGGCTCCGACGACGGGACGCACTCAGGCTGCGCCACGCCACCACTGAACGGGCCACGCGGACGCGGCTTCGTCTTCGTCTTCAGGCGGAGGCTCGCACCCTAGTCCGGTATATCGAGGTTGCTGCGATCGCCGCCCCAGACCAAGCCGGGCTTCGGCGGCAGCAGGGGATCGCGGGCACGGTCATCGCCGCCGCCGGTCGGCGGAGGCGGCGAAGCCGGTGGCTCGGAGCGGGGCGGCGGCTTCGGGGTCGTACCGCCGGGCTGCGGCGTGCCTGGCTGCCAGGCGAAAATCTCTCGCAACTGGTCGGGGTCCAGGGTCTCCTCTTCGGCCAGCCGCTTGGCGAGGTAGTTCAGCCGCTCGCGGTTCGCCACCAGGATGCTGCGCGCGCGGTTGTGCGCCCGATCGATCAACTCGCGGATCTCTTCATCGATCAGTTCGGCCATCTTCTCGGAGTAGTCGGGCTGCTCGCCCATCTCGCGACCAAGAAACACCATCGACTCGCGTTTGCCGAAGGTGCGAGGTCCCAATCTGGCACTCATCCCCCACTGCGTCACCATGCTGCGTGCGATCTGACTGGCCTTCGAGAGATCGTCGTGCGCCCCCGTGGTCATCTCGCCGAAAACCACCTCTTCGGCGGCGTGGCCGCCCATCGCTGACGCCATGAAGCCCTCCCAGTGGGAGCGGCTTGCCAGGCGTTGCTCTTCATCCGGCAGGTATTTGGTGTAGCCGCCCGTCTGGCCGCGCGGGATGATCGTGATTTTGTGGACCGGCGCGTGCCCGGGGATCATCGCTGCCACCAGCGCATGCCCAGCCTCGTGGAACGCCACGATCTCTTGCTCGCGACCGTTCAACACGCGGCTCTTGCGCTCCGGGCCGACCAAGACGCGATCGACCGCCTCCTCGAGCTCCGGGTTACCAATCTGTTTCTTGTTGCGCCGCGCGGCCAGAATCGCCGCCTCGTTAAGCAGGTTGGCGAGGTCGGCGCCCGAGAAGCCGGGGGTCTGCTTGGCCACCGTACCCAGGTCCACATCCGGCGCCAGCGGCTTCCCCTCTTTATGCACGTCCAGGATCGCCTCGCGACCCTTCACGTCCGGCGCATCCAGAACGACCTGGCGGTCGAAGCGACCCGGACGAAGCAGCGCCGGATCCAAGATGTCGGGGCGGTTCGTCGCGGCGATCACGATCACGTTCGTGGCGCTGTCGAAACCGTCCATCTCGACGAGGATCTGGTTCAGTGTCTGCTCGCGCTCGTCGTTGCCGCCACCCAACCCCGAACCGCGCTGTCGTCCGACAGCGTCGATCTCGTCAATGAAGATGATCGCGGGCGCGTTCTGCCGGGCCTGCTCGAACAGATCGCGAACTCGGCTTGCGCCTACGCCCACGAACATCTCGACGAACTCGGAGCCCGAAACGCTGAAGAACGGAACCGCCGCCTCACCGGCCACCGCCTTCGCGATCAATGTCTTGCCGGTCCCGGGAGGGCCAACGAGCAACACGCCCCCCGGAATCTTGGCACCCAATGCTGCAAAGCGCTCCGGGAACCTGAGGAACTCCACCACTTCCTGCAGTTCCTCTTTCGCTTCGTCCGCCCCGGCCACGTCATTGAAGGAAACGTTGGGGCGCTTGCCGGTAATCACGCGAGCCTTGCTCTTGCCCACGGACATCGCCTGGCCGTTCGCGCCTCGCGCTCGGCGCAGCATGTAAAAGAGCAAGCCTCCAAAGAGGATCAGCGGCAGGAACCCGATCAACACGCCCAAGCCAGCGCCGCCGCCCTTGGCGTCCGTACGCGGGAATCCCGGCTCAGAGACGTCGATCCCCTCCCGGTCGAGGAACTCGAAGAAGTCGATCCCGAAGGGAATGCGGGACTGGAAGCGGTGCCCATCGCTGTACTCAAGCCGGACCGTGGATTCATCGACCTCCACGCGGTCGATCTGGGCCGTCTCAGTTCGGAGCCGTTCCAACAGGCTCTCCGGGCCGCCGGCGAGCGGAACATCGCCCGAATCACTGCCACCGGTAAACAGAACACCCGCCGCGATCAGCAGCACCGCGAAAACAGCGACATAGATGAGGGGCTTCTTGGATCTGCCCACGGCAGACTCACTTTCAGCTCTGTCGACCTACCACCCGGGCGGAACGCGAATCGCTCGATCTCGATGCGTGGCTGATCGTCTCAAGCGCCGTCACCAGTCTAGATGCCGGTTTGCTCTGGTTCTCCTTCGAACGCTCCGAGCTGCACAGCGCCACAACCACGGAACGATCTTTCGTCGCTGAACCCTCACCAGCTAGTACGACGCCGCCGGGCGCCGTGGACGCGTCGCGATGGGGAATCGGGGGCGTCTTTGGACGGATTGGGATCACAGGTCACAGAACGGGGTCTTGCAGACGGGCGAAGATGGTGGCCAGGCACCAGAGGAGCAACATATGCCAGACGCGAAGCTCGCTCTCGTCCTCGGGGGCGGGGGCAACCTCCGTGTCGTGCAAGTCGCTTTCATCGAGGCGCTCCAAGCGCCTGGTATCGAGCCAGACCTCGCCGTGGGCACCAGCGTGGGTGCACTAAACGCCAGTTATGTCGCGTTCCATCATCCGGGCGAGGAAGTCGAGTGCCTGGAGAGAGCGTGGCTGGCGCTACGCGGCCAGCGCATGTTTCATCGCAACCCGTTCCGCATCGGACGCCATCTCCTCCGCAATCGGATCAGCCTCTATGACGACGAGTTCGTCTCCAACTTGCTGGCCTCGCATTTGGAGGCGGGCGACTTCGACGCTGCCCGCGTGCCGTTGTTGATCACCGCTTCGAACATCTCGCGCGGATCAGCCGCGGTCTTCGCCGAGGGCTCCATCCACCAGGCGGTCTTGGCTTCGACCGCAATCCCGGGCATCTTTCCACCGGTTCAGATCGACGGCGACTGGTACGTGGACGGCGGCATCGCGCACGGTCTCGGCGTCGAGGTCACAGTCGAAGCCGGTGCGGGCGTCGTGCTGGCGATCGACCTGAGCAGCGGCATGGCGCCGCAAACCCAGCAGCGTCGTG
>CAUYZA010000318.1:0-3761 GCA_963577225.1 Dehalococcoidia bacterium
GCGCGCGGGTCTCGATCACCTCACCCAGCTCGCCCTCACGGATCAGCCGCTGGATCGTGGGGCCGAGACGAAAGTCGAACGGGGCAGGGACGATCTGAGCGATCAGATCAGGCTGCGCGGAGCTGGCCGCGAGCATGGCCTCCGCCTCGCGCGCGTTGCGGCACATCCGCGCCTCGCAGAGCACGTGCTTGCCCGCCTCCAGCACGGCGATGCTGTAGTCGCGATGCGTGTTGGGCCAGGTGCCGATGCAAACGGCGTCGATCTCGTCGTCGGCCAGCAGCGCCTCGATGCTGGGCGCGGTTTTAGCGATACCGAACTCGTCCGCCACCCGTTGCGAGCTCTCTGGGCTGCGATTGACGACGGAGACCAGCTCGATCTCGTCGAGCGCCTTGAAGCCCGGAATGTGCATCTTGCGCGTGTTGTCGCCCGCGCCGATGAAGCCGATTCGCAGTGGAGCCATGCGTTTTTCCTTTGCATCCGCGTGGTGGTGCGGGAGACCCCACAAATGGGAGCCCACTGGTCCCAGGGGGCGCAGGATACGTTGCCCGCGAGCTTCGTGCCGACACAGAACAGTGCCGCGTCCTGACCATGGATATACTCGGCTCCCAAAAACCCGGAGCGAGCACATGCTTACCGACCTCGAATCGACCGGTCCCAACAACCTGACGCAGGACGAGGCCGAGGCGCGAGCCGGCCTCGTCGGCGCGGTTGAGTACGAGCTGGCGATCTCGTTGCGTGCTGGCAGCCCCGACTACGAGGGTGACTGCATCATCCGCTTCGAACATGCCGATCCGTCGGCGGGGACGTTCCTGGACTTCACCGGCAAGGAGATCCTGCGATTCGAGCTGAACGGCGCGGAGGTCGATGCGGCCAGCTGGCGGAGTCACCGACTCCAACTCGAGGGCGGGCTGCTGCGCGCGCAGAACGAGGTCCGCATCGTCTATCGCAACGACTTCGATCACGACGGGATCGGGCTACACAAGTTCACCGATCCTGAAGACGGCCTAGAATACATCTACACGCACTTCGAGCCGTTCGACGCGCACCGCCTCTTTCCCTGTTTCGACCAACCCGACATCAAGGCCAGCTACCGGCTTCGCGTTGGAGCGCCCGCGGAGTGGGCCGTCGTTGGAAACAGCCCGGAGGTCGGGCGCGGCAATGCGGGCGACGGCCAGGTCATTCGCGAATACGAGCAGACGCCCCGCTTCAGCACGTATCTCGTCGCGCTCGTCGCGGGGCCGTACCACGTCTTCGAGGAGACCTACGAAAGCGCCGACGGGTCGCAGGCAGTGCCGCTCAAGGTGCTCTGCCGGGAGTCGCTGGCCAAGCACATGGACCCCGACGAGTTCTTCGAAACCACCAAGCAGGGGCTCGCCTTCTTCGGTGAATTCTTCGACTTCCCCTACCCCTTCGCCAAGTACGACCAGGTCTTCGTGCCCGAGTTCAACATGGGCGCGATGGAGAACGTGGGCTGCATCACCTTCTCGGAGCGCATGGTCTTCCGCGACCCGCCGACCGAGTTGCAGCGCCTGGGCCGGGCCGAGGTCGTGCTGCACGAGATGGCACACATGTGGTTTGGCGACCTCGTCACCATGCGCTGGTGGGACGACCTCTGGCTCAACGAGTCCTTCGCGACCTACATGGCCTACCTGGCGCTGGCGGAGGCGACCCGCTTTGAGGAGGGATCCTGGCCCAACTTCCACGGCCGCATGAAGGCCTGGGCCTACGAGCAGGACCAGCTCGTGACGACGCACCCGATCTCGGGCTCGGTGCCCAACACCGACGCGACATTCCTCAATTTCGACGGCATCACCTACGGCAAGGGCGCGTCGGTGCTGAAGCAGCTCGTCGCCGCGATCGGGATGGACGGCTTCCGCGAGGGCATGCGGCTCTATTTCAAGGAGTACGCCTGGGGTAACACCACGCTGGATGAGTTCCTGGGCGCGCTGGAGCGCGGCAGCCAGTCCGAACTGCAGGCCTGGAGCAAGATGTGGCTGGAAACGGCTGGCGTCAACACGCTGGCGCCGCGACTGGAGCTGGACGACGGCATGATCGCCGGCTTCGCGATTGAGCAGACGGCGCCGGCGGACCACGACACCCTGCGACCGCACAAGCTGCAGCTCGCCATCTTCGACGAGGCGGACGGTGGCGCACCGACCCTGCGCGAGGCGATCCCCGTCGAGGTCGACGGCGCGCGCACGGTGGTCGAAGAGTTGGTCGGCACGCCGGCGCCCGTCGCCGTCTTCCCCAACTACGAAGACCACGACTACGCCAAGAGCGCGCTCGACGAGCGCACGCTGGGCTATGTGCGCGAGCGGCTGGAGCGCTTCTACGACCCCTTCATCCGCCTGCTGCTCTGGCACTCGTTGTGGGACATGGTGCGTGACCAGCAGTTCGAGTCGACCGACTACCTGGCGCTTGTGAGCGAGAAGTTGCCTCAGGAGTCGATCCAGGAGCTGGTGCAGACCACGATCGGCCGGGCCAATCTGGCTCAGCGTGCCTACACGCCGGACGACATGCGGCTGGAGCGAGGTCGCGCGCTCTATGCACTGGCCGAGCCGGAACTGCGCCGGGCGCAAGACCCCAACCTGCGCATCGTCTGGGCGCGTTCGCTGGTGGCGGCGGCGCAGGAGCCCGACACGATTACCGCCGTCCTGCAGCTCGCCGACGAGGGCACCGGCATCGAGGGCTTCGAGCTGGATCAGGACATGCGTTGGTTACTCGTGATCAAGGCGATGTCGCATGGACTCGACGGAGCCGACGCGCGACTCGCGGCTGAGCTCGAGCGCGACCCGAGCGACCGCGGTCAGCGCAATGCTGAAACGGCGCGTGTCGCCGCACCGGACGCCGCCATCAAGGAGGCGGCTTGGAGCGCGATCCGCGATGACGACGATGCATCGCTCTTCGACCTGCGATCGAAGATGCATGGGTTCTTCGCCTGGCATCAGCGTGAGCTGACCGCGCCGTACGCCGATCGCTTCTTCGACGAGGTGGCCGACATCTTCCGCCTCAAGACGAAGGACTTCGCGACGACGTATTTCGCCAGCCTCTACCCGCATCACCTGCCCACCGACAACACGGTCGAGCGGACGGAGTCGTTGATCGAAGCACTGCACGACGACGATCTCATGCTCAAACGCAGCCTGCGTGAGGCGCTGGACGAGCTGCGCCGGGCGCGGGCCTGCCGCGCTTTCGCGGCGGGATAGGACGGCGAAATGCGCGTCGAAGACTGCTACCTGTATCCCGTCAAGGGAATGACGCCCGCCGCGGTGGAGACGCTGCTGCTGGAGCCGGGCAAGAGCCCCACAGGGGACCGTGGCTTCGTCTTCGCTTACGCCGACGCGGAGACGCGCGAGCCCAGGGGCTGGGTGCGCAAGTACGACGCCCTCACCGGCCTCAGTACACCGGGCTTGGCGGAGGTGGAGGCGGATTACGACGCCGCCACGCGTGTACTCACACTCAGCTTCGCCGGCGAGCAGCAGGCAGCCTCCGTCGACAACGAGGCGCAGCGCCAGAGTCTTGCGCGCTGGCTAGGCACCGCGGTCAAGACCTTGCCGACGCATCCGTTCGACGCCAAGCCCGAGCACGAGCCGCTGCGGCTCCTCGGCGACGGCGAGTCGCTCTTCACCGACCGCGGGCCAAGCCAGGTCTCGATCGGGTCGCTGGCCAGTCTGGCGGCACTGGCGGAGGCAGCCGGCGCCGAAGTCGAGATGCGACGCTTCCGCTCCAACATCGTGATCGACGGCGGCGAAGCCTGGGAA
>CAUYZA010000319.1:0-3751 GCA_963577225.1 Dehalococcoidia bacterium
CGGCCGAGCGCCCCGTCGCCAGCGGCACCGGGTTGATCTGGAAGCCCAGCCCGAACTTGCCCTCACCCGGCGGACCGATCAGGAACGCATTCGAGAGAGGTAACGCCTCTGGCATCTCGTGCACCACGAGCTCGCCGATCTGATTCTCACGCATCAACGCGACCGTTTTGGGGGCCAGGATGCGAGCGCCGTCCAGCTCGCCGCCCTGTAGCAGTGCCTGCATGAGGCGGAGGTAGTCTGGCGCTGTCGAAACGAGTCCGCCGCCGCCGCTGAAAAAGCCCCGTGGCGACGGAACGACGGTCTGGCTGGCCGACCAGGACCCATCTGACTCACGCTCCTACCTCGGCACCAATCGCTCGGCCTGTGCGGCAGAAGGCTCGAAGCCGGTATCGACCATCGCCAGCGGCTGCAGGATGTCCGCTTGGAAGTACCCTTCCAAGCTGCTGCCGGACGCCTCCTCCACTGCCCGCCCGACCCAATCAGTGCTCACGCTGTATTCCCAGATCATGCCAGGATCGTGCACGAGAGGCAGACCCAGAAAGAGGTCGTCCAACCCTTGCGCTTGCGCGAAGCGTGCCAGGGCTGGATTCCAGCCCACGTAGCCTAGGCCCGACGTGTGCGTGAGCAGTTCTCGCAGCGTGATCGTGGATGCCGGCGGCCGCAGCTCCGGTTCACTATCGTCGTCGAAGCCCGTCAGCACCTGGTGCGCGGTCAAGTTCGGTAGCAAGTCCGAGAGCGGCTCATCCAGGCTAAGCTCGCCCTTCTCGACAAGCTGCATCGCCGCGACCGAGGTCACCGCCTTCGCCATCGAGGCGATGCGGAAGACGGAGTCCGTTTGCATTGCCGTCCCAGCGGCCGGGTCGGCCAGCCCGAACGACTCTAGGTAGACCGGTCCGTCGGGCCGCACGACGCCCGCGACGGCGCCCGGGACCGCGCCGCTCGCTCCGACTTCCGCAAAGATAGAATCGATCGCATTCATACTGTGATCCCCGATCAGCGTCACTGAGACGCGGCGGACAAGACTAGCGCCGCACTCGTGTGCGGCGCTTTCGTCTGGCTGCGGTGGAGGCCCGCGACCTAGCTCTTGCTGATCTGGCCCGCGTGATCCTGCAGGTGGTAGTCGACGAGCTGCAGCACGCCCTCAACCGATTTCGGGAACGGCGCGCCATCCGGCATCGGGGCCTCGGCGCTGAGGTTCTCGTCGGTCACCGGCTCGATGCAGGCAATGCAGGCCTCGCGCGACGCGTCCATCGCCGTGTCGGCTTCCGCCGCGCCGGCCAGAGACAGCTCGACCTTGGCGGGCGCTTCCTGCCCCACTGCTGCTGCCATCATCCCCGCGAATGAACGTTCCGCTCCGATCGCGTGCTCGGCGACTTGCCGCGGGCTCCACTCTTCGCCCTCGGCGACATTTTCCCAGCGGTCGGCCGACGCCGCGATGGCGTCACGGAATGTCTGACGGTTCGCTCGAATGCCTTCAATGATTTCTTGCGCGGATGCCATCGACGAATCCCGTTTGTAAGTCAGTGCTTTCGCTCGATGAAGAGTACAGCAGCCGACGGGGTCGCGTCGGTCAACCGCAACGCAGCCGTGTGGGTGGAGCGCTCTGAGCTCGTGCGGATTCGCGCCGTGTGGTCGCCTACGGCAGGTACGGGATCCGCGCCGGGCCCAACTGCTCACGCAGGATGGTCTGCGCGTCCTCTACGAACTCGCACAGCAGGGACCGCGTGTCTCGCGGATCGATGATGTCCTGGCCCGTCGCCTCGGCGGTGCGGAAGGGCGACGCGATCCGCTTCAGGCGCTGCTCGATCTCCGCCTCCTTGGCCGCCGGGTCCGGCGCCGATTCGATCTCGCGGCGGTATGCGGCGAACGTGCCGCCTTCGATGTGCATCGAACCCCAGGTCGCCGAGGGCCAGGCGTAGCGTCGGAACATGCCGGTCGGCCGGTGCTGGCACTGCCCCGCGACGCCGAATAGCTGACCCACCGCGATCGTGCACCACGGCATCTGGCTGCGGATCACCGTGGTCACCAGCCGTGCTCCGGCGCGTTCGATGCCTTTCTTTTCCTCATCCAACCCCACCATGAAGCCCGGCTCGTTGGCCAGCGAGATCAACGGCAAATGGAAGGCATCGCAGAGCTGGATCAGGCGGGCCGTCTTCGACCCCGCGTCGACGCCGGTCGCCCCGCCGTGCTCGCGCGGGTTGTTGGCCATGATCCCCACCGGATAGCCGTTCAGCCGCGCCAGCCCTGTGACTCGCGCCTTGCCGTAGAGCGGCGCGATCTCGAAGAACGAGCCTTCGTCGACAACGTGACGGATCAGCTTGCGCGCGTTGTACGGCCGTCGTGCCTTCGAGAAGATCGAGAGCAGCTCCTCGTCGCGCCGCTGCGGGTCGTCCGTCGGTTCGGCGCGCGGTGCCATCTCCCAGGCGTTCGTCGGTAGGTAGGAGAGGAAGCCTCGGATCATTGCGAACGCTTCGGCTTCAGTCTTGGCAAGGTTGTCGACCACGCCGCTGACGCGCGCGTGAACGCGCTCGTCGCCCAGATCTTCCTTCGTGATCTCGACGCCCAGCGCCGCCTTCACGACGGGCGGCCCGCCCGGGAAGATTTGGCTGATGCCCTCCACCATCACACTGAAGTGGGACATCGGGACGTAGACGGCGGGCAGCCCGGCAACAGAGCCCATCGCCGCGCAGACAACGGGCACCACGTCCAGCAGTCGCACGTCGTTCTGGGTGAAGCTGTTGCCGTCGGGCAGGTAGGTGCGCCCGATCTGCTCGAAGTGGCCAACGGAGCCGCCGGCCGCATCGAGCAGCCGCACGTAGGGTACGTGCCACTCGTAGGCCCGCTCCACGTCCGACAGCTCTTGCCCCAGCCCTCCCTCGCGGCTACCCCCGGACCCTCCGTGCACCGTGAAATCGCTGGCGTTGACGACGACCTTGCGGCCATCGAGCTTCATGAAGCCCGTCACCGAGGCCTTGGGCGTGAAGGCGACTAGTTCGCCGTCTTCGTACTCGCCGCTGCCCGCCAGGCTCTGAAAAGGCCGGAAGCTATCGGGGTCCGCCAGCGCCGCGACGCGCTCATGCGCGGTCATCTTGCCGCGCTTCCGCTGCCGCTCGATCCCCGCCTGGCCGCCGCCCCTGCTGGCCAGCTCCAACCGACGTTGCAGTTCGTCGACTTCAGGTTGCCAGGTCATCATGTCCTCACTTCTGTTCCTGATCGTGGGAGGGTTGCTGAGCGTTAGCAGCCGATGCCCGGTGGCCCGCGGTGGCTTAGCGCCTTCGTGTTGCGTTAGGGGCCGAAGCTCGATCGCGCCTGAATCCCCCAGCGGCCGTCGGCCAGGGTTGCGATGTAGAGCTGTCGTAGGTGCCGATCGTGCTGCCGTCGTCGCGATAGCGGGTGTAGCGCACATCGACGTGGATCTTGTCGGGGCCCTCCTGCGCGACCCGGCGCGAGTCCCACGCGCTGTGCTCCCAGCCATCCTGCTCGCGCAGGCGGTCGAACAGGTCCATCGGATTCTCGCCGGGCTGTGCGTAGACGCGGACGCGCCCCTCGGCCAGGCGCACGTGGGGAAAGTGCAGGCAGGCATCCATCCGTGCCGCGTCGTGCCGGTTCAAGGCGTCCATGAAGCGGTCCAGCAGATCCATTACCGCCTGGACGTTGTCGGGCGGCATTTACGCAGCCTCTCTGCTCAGCCCGACTTCATCGGCTTGATCACCTGCTCAGCGAAGCGCTCGATCAACTCCGTGGATGTCAC
>CAUYZA010000320.1:0-3745 GCA_963577225.1 Dehalococcoidia bacterium
GTAGCGCCTTCTACGCGAGCGCGAACCCCGTCGAAGCCGGTCTGCGGGATGCCCACGCGATCTGCGCTACGCTCGAGAAATTGCGAGGGCTGCAAGAAGGCGCAGGTCGCATGAGGCTGGGACTCGATCCGCAACTGCCGTCCCCCTGGGCGCGGGCCGTAGAGGCACACTAGCTCGATCACCCGTGATTGCGCGGGCGGGCACGATGAGCCCATCGTGTGGACCCGTCGCTCCAGGGCGATCGAGCGCCCAGGTCGAAAGCCGATCGCGACGGACCCGAGGGACACCCGACTCTGCGAGACCGCCAGTCCACTCGATCCTGAGCTTCATGGCCCTCGCTGATCATGCAGGCCCCGAATCGCGACCGACGCCCCTTCGATCCCCGTCGACGATCCGGCTGCGAACTTCCTCTGGCAACGGCACCGCGACGTGTCGGACTAGCCCGTCAACTAGTCCGAAGGGGGGCGCTTGGCGCCCCAGCCGTCGCCGAAGGGCTCATCGCGCCATGCGAGAGCGTGCTTCAGCCCCTTCGCCTGGGCGATCTTGTGCCACTCCGTCCTCGCCGGGGATTCGTGCGCAATTGCGTCGAAGTCGCTCGACTCATAGGCCGCGGTGCGTATGCCCGCAAGCTCGAACCAGCGGTTCGTCGTGTGCTTGTGGACCGTCAGCAGGTCGAGCGGGACTTGAGCGATGCGCTGGCAGAAGTCGGCTACCGTCTGGTCGAGCTCTTCCTCATCGACGGCGTGATTGATCATGCCGATCTTCTCCGCCTCGACGCCGTCGATCATGTCGCCGGTGAAGAGCAGCTCCTTGCTCTTGAGCATGCCGATCTTGAACGGCCAGAAGCCGGCGATGGTCGGGATGCCAAGCGCGCGGCCGGCGGGATGCCCGAAACGCGCGTCCTTGGCGGCGAAGACGATGTCGCAGGCGCCGATCATGTCACCGCCGCCGGCGAGGCAGTAGCCCTGGACCTGGGCGATGATCGGCTTGCGGTAGCTCCACATCCAGAGCCAGCGATCGACGAATTCGCGCAACGATTCGCGGTCGAGCGCGATCCGCGACTCGCCGAGCTCCGCCGCGGCGTCACCGGTGCGTTCGTTGGGGCGCCAAGTGTCCACTTCGGGCGTGATGTCGTAGCCGGCGCAGAAAGCGCGCCCGGCCGCCTTGAGCCGGATCACGCGCACCGCGTCGCCGGGGCGCAGCTCACGGAGGCAGTCGGAGAGGTCGCTGAGCAGGCCCGGGCTGATCGCATTGAGCTTCTCGGGTCGGTCCAGCGTGATCGTCGCGACCGCGCCATCGACGTCGAGCAGGACGTTCTCGTAGTCGGCCATGGCTTGTTCCTCGGTTCAATAGTAATGATGGATGCGGCGCGGATGCTAGCCGATCCCCACTTCTCGAGCGATGTGGAGGCGACGGACGCTCTCAGTGACGCAGCCGCAGCGCAGTTCCACAAGCGAGCCTGAATTCATAGGCGCCACGCACTCGCCTGCCATTCCTGGATCCGGTTCCTCAGCTTCCTAAACCATGTGCGGAGGTTCGAATCCTTCCGGGGGGACCAAAAATCACTGCCTTGTTCAGGCATCCGACCTGGGTGCACCCCCACTGCGTCGACGTACGATCGGGCGGCAACGTGACGGCGCCCACCCCCGCGAGACGAACGATCCGGCCGGCACGGCCTCGGGCGGCGTCACTCGCGCCCAGCGTAGAATGAGCCGGCCACCCGAGCCCGAAGCCGACGGCGATCGCCACGCGCCAGCTCGCGACCAGCGAGTACATTCTGGTCTGGATCGACACCGATAGCGATCACACCGACGTCGGCTACATCTACGCGGGTACCGTCGGCGGCGGGGCAGTGTACGAGCTGGTGCAGGACGCGCTCCGGCCGCTGCTTCTGAGCCAGGATCCGCGGCTCATCGAGGGGCACTGGGCCGCGATGTACCAAGAGGTGCTGCTCGGCGGGCGGCGCGGGGCAGCGCTGCGGACGATCTCGGCAGTCGACATTGCGCTGTGGGATCTGCTCGGCAAGGTTTCCGGGCTGCCACTGTATCGTCTTCTCGGTGGCTGGGCCGATGAAGTGCCCGCATATGCCTCCGGCGGCTACTACCGTCCCGGCGATCCGCTCGACAACGTGCGCGAGCGAATGCAGGCGTACAAAGCGCTCGGATTCACCGACTTCAAGATCAAGGTCGGGGGCGCCGCGTTCGAGGTCGACGTGGCCCGGGTACAGGCGGCGCGCGAGGCCATAGGCTCGGCCGGACGCCTCGCGCTGGACTCGAACAACGCCTGGCGCTGGACTTATGAGGCGATCCGGTTTGCTCGCGCGGTTGAGGACTCAGACATCTGGTGGCTGGAGGAACCGCTGACGCCGGATGACATCGCCGGTCATGCTGAGATCGCCCGCACGCTCGAAATGCCCGTAGCAACCGGAGAGATTCACGCCACGCGGTGGGATTTCCGGGACCTCATCGAGCAGAGGGCGGCGGACATTCTGCAGCCCGACGCGGGCGTGTTGGGCGGGATTGAGGAATGGATGAAGGTGGCGCATACGGCCGCCTCGTTCAACGCCCCCGTCGCACCGCATTGGCACGCCAACGTGCACGCCCATTTGGTGGCGGCGGCCCACAACACGATCACGGTGGAGTATTTCGTGCTCGACCAGGACATATACAACTTCGAGCGACTGGTCACCCCAGAGACCCGTTTGCAGTTCAAGGACGGTCGTATCCCGCTACCGGACCGCCCCGGGCTCGGGATTGACCTCGGCGAGGAGGCGGTTGCCCGCTGGCGCGTGGACCGACAGGGTAGTGGACCCATTGGCGCGACGGCAGCTAGCGATCGCCCGCGAGCTCTACCGCGAGTGCTCGCCGTCGGCTCGACTGCTTTACTGGATGCGCCCGGCGATTTGCCCCGTTGGGGACATCTTGCTTGCGCGACGGGGGAGTAAGCGCTCGCTGCCTACGCGCGTACCCCGGCAGCGCTCGCTGTGGTCGATGTCGTCCTAGCGGGCATGAGCGGCTTCGAAGTGCTCCGCGAGCTCCACCGCTTTTCGACGGCTAACGTCATCCTGATCAGCGCCCGTCCGACGTGGTGGACGACCTGCAGCCAATGACATACGATCCCGCCCGCTGCCTCGCCGCGGGAGCCATGCGGGCCCACGGCCTGCTCAAAGAGACGATCTACGGCGGGCTCAACCAGACTCTGCCGGAGCTGCTCGACTTCGAGGCGGAGTGGCAGGCCGTCGAGATGGCGATGCTCGATCACCAGGAATGGGGTCGCCGCGTTCTTGGAGAAGCGGAGGCGAACTTCGCGCGCTAGATTGCCGGGCATCGTCCAGGCGAATAGAGGGAATCATGATCTACGAACTTCGCATCTACACGGCGCACCCCGGCAAGATGGGGCCACTGGTGTCCCGCTTCCGCGATCACACCTGCGAGATGTTCGAGAAGCACGGGATCAAGAACGTGGGGTACTGGCTGAACACCGTGGGCGGCCGCAGCGACGAACTCTGGTACATCGTCGCCTTCGAGGATCACGGCCAGCGCGAGAAGGCCTGGGCCTCGATGGCGGCCGATCCTGACTGGCAGGCGGCGGTCGCCGAGTCCGAGAAGGATGGGCCGCTCGTCCACCACCTCGAGAACCGGATCATGAACGCGCTCGACTTCTCGCCGCTGAAATGACACACGGGGCGATCGATGGCTGACCCAATCCCCAGTGTCGTCCAAGGGCTCGGACCGATCGGCCAGCG
>CAUYZA010000321.1:0-3731 GCA_963577225.1 Dehalococcoidia bacterium
AGTTCCGCCGCGAGCGGCAGCCGGTAGGCGCGGGCGGCGGTGTCGTGCAGCATCGCGATGCGCTCGTCGGTCGGGAAGCCGGCGCACAGCTTCTTGAACTGGTTGTAGAGCACGGTGTACGAGCACGACGCGCGGTCGACGGGAAAATTGCTTTCGAACATGCAGCGGTCGGGGCCGAACTCTTGCATGGCGTGTTCGTACCAGGGTCGATTGACCTCGATCAGTTCATCGGAGCTGGGCGGCTCGTCGCGCTCGTGCCAGCCGAAGCCGTTGCGCTCCATCTGAATCCCGCCCAACTTCATGACGACGTTGGGATGCGCGGCGACCGCCGAAATGTCGGGTTTCCAGCCGGCGAAGACCGTGTCCGGGTCGTCATCGCCCAGAACGGGACCGCCGAGGTGGTTGAGGATGATCGTGGTCTCGGGGAAGGCGGCGGCCAGGTCGGCGACGTCTGGCAGGTTCGAGTGGTACGTCCAGGCCTCGAACGAGAGGCCGTAGCGCCGTAACTGCGCGAAGCCGCGACGGAAGTCGTCTTCCAGCAGCAGGTGAGGCGCGCTGGCCGGTTCGCCGCTGATCGGTTCGCGGGCCGGCCAAGCGGCGCGATGCCGCACGCCGCGGAATCGTTGCGGGCTGGCCGCGATCTGCGCTTCGAGTACGGCCGCGACGTTGGCGCCGAGGGAGAGGTCGGCCGTGCCGACGATGGCCGCCGCGATGGTGGTCTGGCCGAAGCCGCCGCTGGCGCTCATGGCGGCGACGCCCTGGACGAATTCGGTTTCGCCGACGGGCTTGAGTTCGTCGGGGCCGGCGGCGCGGTACATGGCGCTGCATTCGATGAAGACGGTCTGGCGGACCTGGTGGTCGGCGGTGTCGGCGACGATGTCCTGGAGGATGTAGCGGGTGCCGGGACGCTCCCAGAGGTGGTGGTGCGGGTCGAGGATGGGGAGGTCGGGTTCGATCGCGCCTTCGGGGGTGAGGGCCAGCCAGTCGTCGCGGTGCATCGGCATCACCATGAACGCATGTCCTTTCTGAAGAATGTCGCGAGGAGTGTAGTCGGGCGGATCAGCTGTGCGAGCCGGTGGGGCGCGTTCAGTCGGACGGGAGGAACTTGCGCACGACGTTGTTCCCGGTGTCGGCGAGGTAGACGGCGCCGTCGAGGCCGGTGGCGGTGCCGTGCGGGGCGCGGTATGAAGATCGTGAGGGGGAAGAAGGCGACTCGCTGGCCTTCGGAGTCGAAGGCGACGACGCGGCCTTCGCGCGGGTCGGCGAGGTACCAGACGCCGCCGGGGGCCGAGGAGATGATCTGGGGGTTGGGCAGGCCGAGTCCGTCGTAGACGGCGAGCAGTTCGCCTTCGGGCGTGAAGCGCTGGACGCGGGCGTTGCCGGTGTCGACGACGAGCACGCTGCCGTCCAGGTCGAGATCTAGCCCGATCGGGGCGAAGAACTGGCCCGGCTCGGATCCCTGGCTGGCCGAAGCTGAAGAGAAACGCGCCGTCGGTGGTGAAGACCTGGACGCGGCTGTTGCCGAAGTCGGCGACGTAGACACGCCCGTCCGCGCCGATGTCGAGCCCCATCGCCGAGACGAATTGACCCGGGTCGGAGCCACGCATGCCCCACGCTGTGACCAGTTCGCTGTTCGCCGTGAATTTCTGTACGCGGTGCCCGCCGGACTCCGCGACGAAGCCGTCCCCGTCCCCGTCCCCATCCCCGTCGACGGCGATCGCCGTGGGCGCCTGGAGCTGTCCGGGTTCCGTTCCCACGCCGCCCCAGCGAGCCAATTCTTCGCCTTCCGGGCTGAACTTGAAGACGCGGCCGCCGAAGAACTCGGTCAGGTAGATGTTGCCGTCGGGGCCGACGTCGATTTGGTTGGGCCCGTCGAAGAGGCCGTCCTCACCCCAGACGGCGACTTGCTCGAAGTCGAGCTGGGCCGGAGGTTCGGCGGGCGCGCGCGTGGGCGGTTCCACCTCGTCCGCGGACTGTGCGGCGACCGCTTGCGCCGCCTCGTTCATCGCCTGGTCGTCGTCGGCCGCCGTCGTCTCGTCGACTGCGCGAACCGAGGCCGAGCCGGCGACATCAGCCGCGTCGTTGCCAGAGCCGCCGCAGGCAGCGGCGATCAGCACCGCGAACGCGATGGCGCCGGTCAACGTCACCAGTCGTGCCAACGGCCTGCGAGTGCTCGCTATCTCTCGCATCCTTGCTTCCACCCCCTCACCGCGTCACGAGATCGTCCGCCCTCGCGACCGCCCCCACGAGTTTCGCGCAGCGCACGCGGAATGGGAATGGTGGCCAGCCTCCTAGACTGGGTCGATGGACGACCGAGAAGCGATCCGCGAAGTCGTGTCGCGTTTTTCCCTTGCCTTCGACGATGGCGATTGGTCCGGTCTGCGAGCCTGTCTCGTCGATCAGATCACGGTGGACTACGGCGATCTGCGCGGGGAGCCGCCGCGTAGCTTGGCAGCGGATGAGTATGTCGCGGCGCGGAACGAGGGCCTGGCCGGCCTGCAGACGCTCCACGCCGCCACGAACCACGTCGTCACCGTGGATGGCGATCAGGCCGAATGCGTCTGTTCCGCGCTGATCCAGCGCAGCGCCTCGGACGGCGCGACGTTCGACACCGCCGCTCGTTACCGCTTCAGGCTCGTATGCGCGGGCGGTGCTTGGCGAATCGACCAGATTCAGCAGAAAGTCCTCTGGAATCGGGCGGACCCAGGCGTGCACGGCGCCCCCCAGATCCGGTTCAACAGCTAGTCCGCTGCAACGGGAGCAGCTATCCATCTCGCAGGCATCTGCAATATCGAGGGCGGAAAGATCGCCAGGGGTTTGCTTGCTGAGGCGACTAGACTGCGCCGAATGGACGCACCGCCGATCCAATACGCTCGAACCGAAGACGGGGTGAACGTCGCGTACTGGACGCTGGGCCGGGGGCCGGCGGTCGTCTTCCTCAATGGCCCACATTTCAGCCATTCGCAACTGCTTTGGGAGATCCCCGAGGCGACGACGTTCCTTGAGCGGCTGGGGCAGGGACGCCAACTCGTGGGATTCGACTGGCGCGGCACGGGGCTGTCCGATCGCGAGCCGATCGACTTTTCGCCCGAGGCGATGCAGCGTGATCTGGCTGCGGTCGTCCAACAGCTTGCGTTGGAGCAGTACTCGCTCCTGGCGCAGGATCAGAGTTCCTACGTCGCCATCCCCTTCGCTGCGTCGCGCCCCGATGAGGTTTTGGGCATGGTGTACCCGGCCCCCAGCGACCTATACTCCGCGCCTGAGCCAGCCGGTTGGGGAGCAGGAGTAGAGCCGTGACAACGGGCCGAGTGGTGGTGATCAAGGAATACGGCAAGCCGTTCGAGATCGAGGAGTACGAGGTTCCGGACCCGGAGCCGGGCGGGATCATTCTCAAGATCACGCAAGCCGGCGTTTGCGGCTCGGACCTCCACACTTGGCGCGGCGATCAGTCGGGCAGGCCGTTGCCGCCCACCGGCCGAGTGATGGGGCATGAAGGAGCCGGCGTCATCTTTCGTCTCGGTGAGGGCGTCGAGACCGATTCGCTGGGCACCCCGATCGCCGAGGGCGACCGCCTCATGTACAGCGCGATCCAGTCTTGCAACCGCTGCTATCAGTGTCTGCGCGGCGAGCAGAACTGGTGCAGCAACCTCAAGATCGGCGGCGCGGCCGGGGAGGCGCCCTACTTTACCGGCACCTACGCGGACTATTACTACCTGCCCGCCAACCACCCC
>CAUYZA010000322.1:0-3721 GCA_963577225.1 Dehalococcoidia bacterium
ACTACGCCGATCAGCTCTCCGACGGGCTCTGGTTCACCTCGCACCACCAAGACCTGGCGGCCTTCACCCGTTCGATGCAGCGCCACGTGAGCGGCGAGGTCCGCATCCGGCTGCATAAAGGCAATGCAACCGTGGTGGGCCGTCAGAGCCCGCACAGCCTGTACCAGCTTTCACTCGCCACATATGATGAGGGCGATATCTACGATCAGACCGCCGCGCTGGGGTTCATCCACATTTGGGGGCTGCCCGTGCGGGTGCAGGCGGAAGCACAATTGCTCAAACAGCCCGGCGGACCCTTGCAGGTCAGCGCCGGAACCGTCAGCGAGTGAGTCGATGACGACGCAGACCGATGAGACTCAGCCTGCCATCGAGGTCCGCTACGAGGGTTCGGCGCCTTCGTTCGGCGGTTTCGACTCCGCCGACTTCGCGATCGACCGGCCCAACCAGCACATCTTGGAAGTGAACCTGCGGCTCTCCGCCGACGCCCGCGCCCTGTTCGAGCAGGCCCTGGCGGAAGGCGGCGCGGCCAGCCTTGATGAGAGGGGCGTGCAGAGCCTGCTCGTCGCGATCGGGATGCGGCGCTACGGCGCGATGGCCGCGGGCGACCTGATTCCGGCGATCATCACGCTGCGCGCACGCGACATCGAGGCCGGCACGATCAGCGACCTGCTGACGGAGGCCGGCCTGCTCTGAGCCCTAAACGGCGCAGTGTTCGGAGCGGGTGCTCCGAGTCGCTGCACCGGGCGACAGGGGCGCCAATATGAACGGCTCCACGGTGGCGGATCTCGCAGAACCCACGGACACGAACGACGCCGGCGCAGACGGTGCCACGTCCCAGATTTGGGGCGGCCGCTTCACGGAAGCGCCGGATGATTTGGTGCGCAGCTACACCGCGTCGCTGCAGACGGACCTGCTGATCTCGCGGCACGACATCGCCGGCTCCCGCGCCCACGCACGGATGCTGGGCCAGCAAGAGATCATCCCCGCAGACGACGTCGTCAAGATTCTCGATGGCCTCGATCAGATCGAGGAGGAGATCGTGTCAGGCACCTTCCTGCTGCGGCCTGAACTCGAAGACATCCACATGAACATTGAGGCGCGGCTGGCCGAGCTGATCGGCGAAGACGCGGCGGGCAAGCTGCACACGGCGCGCTCGCGCAACGACCAGGTCGCGCTGGACAGCCGCATGTTTATGCGCGACGCGATCGTGCAGAGCGTCGTCGTGATCCGCGGCCTGCAACTGGCGCTGGTCGACCAGGCCGATCGCAACATCGAAGTCGTGATGCCGGGCTACACCCATCTGCAGCGCGCGCAGCCGATCCTCTTCGCGCACGCGCTGCTGGCCTATTTCGAGATGCTCGACCGCGACGCGGAGCGCTTCGTCGATGCGTTTGAGCGAACCGACGTGATGCCGTTGGGCAGCGCCGCCCTGGCGGGCGCGGCCTATCCGCTGAACCGCGAGTCGGTCGCGAAGGAGCTGGGCTTCGGCCAGATCTCGAAGAACAGCGTCGACGCCGTGGCCGACCGCGACTACATGCTGGAGTACGCGGCGGCGGCGGCGATCTGCATGACGCACATCTCGCGGCTGTGCGAGGACCTGATTCTCTGGGCCAGCGCGGAGTTCGGCTTCATCGAGTTCTCCGACCGCTACTCGACCGGTTCGTCGATCATGCCGCAGAAGAAGAACCCGGACATCGCGGAACTGGCACGGGGCCGAACGGGCCGGGTGCTGGGCAACCTGATCGCGCTGCTGACCGTGCTCAAGGGGCTGCCACTGGCATACAACCGCGACCTGCAAGAGGACAAACCCGCGCTGTTCGACTCAGTCGAAACGCTGATCAGCACGCTCTCGGTGCTCACCGGTGCGATCGCCACGGCAACCGTGCACGGCGACCGCGCGCGCGAAGCCGTCACCTCCGACCGTTTCATCCTGGCCACCGACTACGCCGACTACCTGACCCGCAAGGGGCTGCCCTTCCGCGAGGCGCACCGCGTCGTGGGCGCGCTGGTCAAACAGTGCGAGACCGAGAACAAGGCGCTGGCGGATCTGACGCTGGCCGAGCTGAAGGCCCAGCACCGCCTGTTTGAGAAGGACGCCGTTGGCATGACCGTGGAACAGGCGCTGGCGGCGCGCGATGTCCCCGGGGGCACGGCGCCCACGCGGGTCAGCGCGGCGATCGCCGAAGCACGCAACCGAATCCGGATCAGCGTCGACGGACGGGAAGGCGATGGCTCGTGACTCGCACACTCAAGATCGCGCCGTCGATTCTCTCGGCCGACTTCGCCCGCCTGGGTGAACAGGTGCGCGACGCCGAGGCGGCCGGCGCCGACTCAATCAGCCTGGACGTGATGGACGGGCACTACGTGCCGCCGATCACGTTCGGGGCGGACGTCATCAAGGCGGTGCGCAAGGTGACCTCGCTGCCGCTTGAGGCGCACCTGATGGTGACCAACCCCGAAATACATGTCGTTGAGCTGGTCGAAGCGGGCGTCGAGACGATCATCGTGCACGTCGAGACCGCGCCGCACCTGCACAAGGTGCTGGCCGACATCCGCGCGGCGGGCGGGAGGACCGGCATCACCTTGAATCCCGCCACGCCGCTCGGTTCGCTCGATCCGCTGCTGGCGGAGGTCGACCAGGTGCAGATCATGAGCGTCAATCCGGGCTGGGGCGGCCAAAAGTTCATCGAGTCGTCGCTGGGGCGGATCCAGGAGCTGCGTGCATCCCTCGACGCCTTGGGCAGCGAGGCGGTGCTAGAGGTCGACGGCGGCGTGAACGAGAAAACGATCGCGTCGGTGGCCGAGGCGGGGGCGGATCTCGTTGTCGCCGGGTCGGCAGTGTTCAACGACCGCGAGTCGGTGGCGAATGCGATGCAACGTCTGCGAGCGGCGATCCCGAGCTAGCGGCAATCCAGAGTTAGCGGCGATCACAGGGCTGGATCGAAAACGGCCCCGTCTCGGACGGGGCCGCGCGTTTCGTGGATCTCGCGCAAGCCTAGGCGACCATCCGCTTGAGCTGAGTGCGCATGCACGATGTGCAGATGTTGACGCGCACGATCTTGCCGTCGACTTCGATGCGCTTCTTGTGGACGTTGGGCTTGAACTTGCGCGAGGTCTTGGGTGCCTTGCGCTTCCAGCGACCAGAGTGCTTATGTCGGATATTGCGACCAAAGCTTGTGGTCTTGCCACAAACGTCGCAGCGGCCGGAAGCCATGATAGTTCCCTCTCCGGGATCGGGCCCGGGGACCCACGAAACAGCGCCGTAACCGGCACCCATGGATAATACCAAAATGGCTGGTCCCGACCAAACGAGCGAGCCGGCGGGAGAAGCGCCGGTCACAGTGCTGAGCGCACCCCTACTCCGCCGCGGACTCACGACCGCGGCGGACTGGCTCTCACGCAATGCCAGCGCGATCGACGCGATCAACGTCTTCCCCGTGCCCGACGGTGACACCGGCTCCAACATGGCCCTGACGCTGCGGTCCGCCGTCGCAGAGGTCGATCAGTTGCCCGGCGATACCTTGGCATCGGATGTGCTGACGGCCTGCGCGCGCGGGGCCCTGATGGGCGCGCGCGGCAACTCGGGCGTGATCCTGTCGCAGTGGTTGCGAGGCCTGGCCGAGGCGGTGACGGGCGATCCCGTGTCGGCGGCGGAATTGGATTCAGCCGTGGCGCAGGCTGCCACCGTCGCCCGCTCGGCGATCGCGGAGCCGCGGGAGGG
>CAUYZA010000323.1:0-3709 GCA_963577225.1 Dehalococcoidia bacterium
AGCCGCGGCAGTGGCGCTTGGGGTCAAGTTGACGGCGCCGCATCGCGAAGCCCGCGTCGCGACCTGGCGCGAAGCGGTGGCCGGGAGCGAACGCCCGACGGCCTTCGCATGCTGGCGCGGCGGCAAGCGCAGTGGCATCGCCACGGGCTGGCTGGGGGATTCGAATGTGTCACGCGTGCAGGGGGGCACGAAAGCGCTGCGCCGCTACTTGATGGCCAGCTTGGAGTCGCAGTTTGCACGCACCGAAACGCTGGTGATCTCTGGGCTGACGGGGTGCGGCAAGACCGACTTGTTACACGAGTTGCAAAAGGTCGTGCCGCAGGACGTATTGGCGCTCGACCTCGAAGGTTTGGCCAATCATCGCGGTAGCGCGTTTGGTGGGTTCCCGGCCGGACAGCCTGCGCAGCAGACGTTTGAGAACGACTTGGCCGCGACGGTTCATCTCGCGGCGCCGCGTATGACGTTGCTCGAGGACGAAGCCCGCTACGTCGGCCGAGTCGAGGTGCCGGAATCCATCTTCACGAAAGCCCAGCAGTCGCCGGTCGTCATTTTGGAGGCGACCCAAGCCGAGCGAATTGCTCGCATCATTGGCGAGTATGTGTTCGAGCCCACCGAGTTGTCATCGCGTGCTGTGGTGCGCCAAGAACTGGAGGTCAGCCTCAACAAGCTCGCGAAGCGCCTTGGCGGCGTGCACATGGCGGAGTGCTTGGAAGCGCTGGCCTTCGCGGATCACGAGCAACGGTGGTTCTCCCTCGATGCCCACACCCCGTGGATCGACGTCCTGCTGCGGCACTACTACGACAGGTTGTACGACCGCGCGATGACCCGGCTGGCGCGCCCCATTGCGTTCCAGGGCTGCGCGGAAGAAGTGCTCGCGTGGTTCGCAGAGAACGGCGAGTAGGAACTGGCCGACACCGAGAGCGCGATTCTTTCTGACCCTGGGGTCTTCTCCTGCTCCCCTTCACCCGTCTCATCCCCTAGAGTCCTCTCATGCACGCACACTCTACGCGGCGAGAACTCCTAAAAGCCGGTGGCGTTGGGCTGCTCACCTTCACCCTGGGTGGCTCCGTGGTGACGCTCTCCCCCGCCGAGGCTCAGGCGGCGGGCGTTCCGCTCGCTGCGCTTACGCGAGAAGAAGCCGACACCCTGGCCGCGCTCGGCGAGCGATTGGTGCCCGGCAGCCGGGAGGCGGGGGTGGTGGCCTTCGTGGATTATCAACTCGCCGCCAGCTCGAGAGATTGCATGTTGATGATCCAGTATCTCGGCGTGGACCCGCCCTTTACGCCCTTCTACCGCGAAGGCCTCGCCGCGCTGAACGTCGCCGCTCGGGCCTTGCACAAACTGCCCTTTGCAGAACTCGAAGGCGGCGCCGCCGATGCGCTTGTCGATGCCCTGGCCGAGGGCAAGATCGAGGGCTGGACGGGCCCGCCTCCACCGCTCTTTTATTTTGTGGTGCGCAACGACGCGTGCGATGTCACCTATGGCACCGAGCAGGGCTTCGCGGCTCTTGGCGTTCCCTATGCGGCGCACATCACGCCGCCGAGTGCGTGGGGGGAGCCGAGTTGAGCGCGCTTCCTACGGAAAAGATCGATGCGGTGATCGTGGGCTCTGGGGCAGCGGGCAGCCACTTTGCCGCGCGCCTCGCCCAGGCGGGTAAACGCGTGGCGATTCTCGAAGCGGGTCCGGCCCAGGAAAACAAAGACCTGGTGAGCTCCATGCTCTGGGCGCGTCGGCTCAAGGGCTCCGGTGCGCCGGTGCTCGAAACCGGTAAGGACACGGTGGGTTACGGCTTCAATGCGGGCCGCGGCGTGGGCGGGTCGAGCATGCATCATTATGCGGTCTGGCCGCGTATGCATGAAAACGATTTTCGAGTGAAGAGTCTCTATGGCCGGTCCCGGGACTGGCCCATCGGCTACGCGGACCTTCAGGCCTATTACGATCGTGTGCAGGACGAGTGTGGCATCGCGGGTGAACACCTAATGGAAAGCACCCGGCCTCCGGGCGCCCCTTATCCCATGCCGCGAGTGCCCGTTTTCGAGCAGGGCCGCATCGTGGGGCACGGCTTCGAGGCGATGGGCATGAAGGTCTCGCCCCTGCCTCTGGCGGTGACCACGCGCGCTTTTCGGGGCCGGCCACCGTGTATGTGGGATGGATGGTGCGATGCGGGCTGCCCGATCGGTGCGCTCGCCAACGCGCAAACGGTTCATCTCCCCCAGGCCCGGGCCGCCGGGGCCACCCTTCACCCGGACACCGAGGTGGTGCGTGTGCTTACCGACGCCAGTGGCAAGCGGGCCACCGGAGTTGAGGCCATCACGAAGGACGGCCAGCGTGTAAAGGTCATGGCCGATGTGGTGGTACTCGCTGCGTTCACGATCCAGAATCCTCGGCTCATGTTGGCGAGTGCCACGGCCCAGCATCCAGATGGCCTTGCGAATGCGAGCGGTACCCTTGGGCGCTTCATTACCAGCCACATGGCCGTCCCCGTATTCGGGTTGCACGCGAAAGAGACCCAACCGACTTTAGGGGCCTTTGGGGGGCAGCTTCTCAATCAGGAGCATTACGACGACAAGAACGCCCACAAAGCAAAGGGCGCCTTCGGGAGCTACCAATGGATGATCGCCCATGCGATGAAGCCCAATGGTTTATTGGGGATTGCGCCGAGTCGCCCTGACTTGCGCGGCAAAGCGCTGTCGGAGTTTATGGAGCGCGCCAGCCGGCACATCATCACCATGACGGGGGTCGTCGAGGACGAGGCCCTCGCGGAAAACCGAGTCACCCTGAGCACGCGCAAGGACGCCGCGGGGGTGCCTCTCGCCAGCGTCGCCTACACGGCAAGCAAGGCGTCGAAGGCGCTCTGGGATGTGGCCGCCGCCGAAGGCGTGCGCGTATTCGAGGCCGCGGGGGCAGAGGAAGCTTGGCACGCCAACCGGGCCCCGATGCATATCATGGGAGGCACCGTGATGGGCGACAGCGCCGCCAATTCCGTGACAAACAGCTACGGCCAATGCCACGACGTGCCCAATCTATTCATCGGCGGGGCAGGCCTTTTCCCGACGTCCGCCGCGGTCAACCCCACCTTCACGCTCCATGCCCTGTCGGCCCGATCGGTTGAACACTTGGTTGCGAACTGGAGCGCGGCGGTCGGTTGAAGACCGAGTTTCAGTAAGGCCCAGTTAAGGAAGAGGGCGTATCTGGCCGCAAGGGCGAATGGGGTGACTGACCCCAAAATGTGTCTCTTCGCTTAGGAGGGTCCGGAGTCCGAATCCTGCTGACGGGCTACACCGCCCGCCAATGGTTGCGCGACGTAAATGCGCGTGAGCGCGGTCGTGAAATTCAGGCGGAGATTGACGCCGCCGACATTGCCCCCGAATTCACCCCTGAACAACTTGCGGAGGCCAGCAGTGCCCTTCAATAATCCGAAAGCCAGAGAGCACCTAGAGATACTTCACTCCATACCAATTGGCGACAGGTCCGAATACGCACGAGTGATTCCAAACATGAGCAAGTTCGAGGATGGGCTACTCGAAGCAGGCCGGGGATAGGGATTTTAACGGGGTTTTTTAATTCCGCCGATAAGTAACCGAATGACAAATCGCTCGGAATCACGGGCGAAGGGTCCAACGCGGGCCCTATCTGCGTCGTCGCTGCAGCCGGCGTGTCGAGCCGGTCAGTACCGCTTCGAATCAGAAGCGGTACTGACCACCGAATC
>CAUYZA010000324.1:0-3705 GCA_963577225.1 Dehalococcoidia bacterium
ACACCGCGATCTCAAACGGACGTATCGCCGTTGGGTCCACGGGCGCCTCCGTGACGGGGTCCTCGGTCATCGGGTCACCACCGCCTGCGCCCGACTCCTCGGCGGGCGCGCCACATCCGATGACGCCTGCCAACAAAACGACCCCCACCGCCGTGTGTCCGATGTATTGCATCGTGTGTCTGTGTCCTTCTGAATCAGGGGTCGGTCACCACGACGATTCGACGCTTCCAGGCAACCAAACACATCCCCCTCTTCTGCACCCACCGGCTCACACCGATGCCAGCCGCTTGTCTCGTAGCCCGCCTATTCTACTGTCGGGGTCGGACCCGAAGCGACCCCGGCGCGGGCGGAGACGCCCAGGTGCGAAGACTGCCCGAGTGCGGGCACCGGCTGGCGCGACGACCTGACGAACCCCGGGCCCCACGACCGAACCGACCACCGCGCCTCCGTTCTCACAGGGCGCCCTGATTCAACCGGTAGTCGCCGGTGACGGCGTCCTGCTCGCGGTAGACGCCGTGGCAGGCCTGACAGCCACGCTGGATGCCGCTGAGCAGCGGCTCCACCCCCGCCGAGTCAACCTCCGGCGTCGAGAGGAGACCATCGAGCGCGTCGAACTGATCGAGCACGTCACGGATCAACTGCACCGCATCATCACGCTCGTGGTCCCGCCAGAATGTCACCGTGGTCGCGAGCTGCTCGCGGGACCGGATGGCTCGCTCCTTCGCCGTCGAAAAGTCCCCCTCGCGCAGCGCGGCTTGGAGGCCTGCGAGGTTCGGGCCCAACGTCTTCATGGTGGCGTCGAGATGGTCCGCCGTAAAGATCGGATACGGCGTATCCTGCGCCAACGCGGGCGACGCTGCGGTCAGGCACCAGACCAGCGCAACTAGCAAAGCGGTTTTCTGACGAGGCGCCTGCGTGGCAAGGCGCGAGGAGCGAGGAGCCCGGGCGTGCGCCCCGCCCGGTCGGGCGGCGGTGACCGAAGAAGTAACACCGTCCACGCTGGCGCCTCGTCAGAAAACCTACACCCCGGTGAGGCGATCGAGTCGACCGGTGCTGTCGCCAAACGCCTCGACCGGTACTCCCAGCTTCTCGAGAATCGTGACGTGCAGATTGGCCAGCGGCGTGTCCGCCGGGTAGCGGATGTAGCGCCCCCCTCTGATTCCCGCGTTCTTCCCGCCGACCAGCGCGATCGGCAAGTCGTCATGGAAGTGTGTGTTGCTATCGCTGATGCCCGTGCCATAGAGAAAGAGCGTCGAGTCGAGCATCGACCCGTCGCCCTCAGGCAATGCGTCGAGCTTCTCCACCAGGTACGCGAACTGTTGGAACTGGTACTCGTTGATCTTGTGCAGCCGCTCGAGCTTGGCCGGCTCGTCCTGATGGTGCGACAGCGGATGGTGCGAGTCGGACACGCCGATCTCGGGGTAGGCCCGGCCGCTCACCTCGCGGGCAAGCATGAAGGTGCTGATGCGGGTCAGGTCCGTCTGGTACGCGAGGGCCAGCAGGTCCATCTGTAGCCTGGCGTGCTCCGCGTAGTCGTTCGGCACGCCGATCGGCTGGTCGACGACCGGCAGCTCGCGCGTGTTCTGCTCCTCGGCCATCGCGATACGTCGCTCGATGTCGCGAACCGCCTCGAGATACTCGTCGAGCTTGACCTGGTCGGCCGGCCCGACCACGCGCTCCAACCCGTTGAGCTCGGCGCCGACGAGGTCGAGAATGCTGCGGTCGCGGCGCATCCGCTCCAGCCGTGCCGCCGGGTCGGTGCTCCCGGTCGTACCGAACATACGCTCGAATATCGCGCGCGGATCGTTCTCGATCGGCAGCGGCGTGGTCGGCGTCCGCCAGGCGATCGTGTTGGTGTAGGCGCAGCTCGCGCCGCCGTCGCAATTGCCCAGCATGGCGTTCGACTCGATACCGAGCTCGAGCGACGCGAGCTGGGTCTCCTTCGACAGCTCGCGGGCCGCGATCTGATCCATCGACACGGCGTTGGAGACGTCGGCCCCGTTGGTGATCTTGTAGGGCACGCAGGTCAGGAAGGTGCCGGCCGATCGCGCGTGGTCGCCGCCTCCCTTGACCAGATTGGCCGACTCGTCGTCGAGTCCGCCACAGATCAGGACCCGGTCTTTGAACGCCTCGAGCGATCGCAGCGTCGGCGGCAGCTCGTCGAGCGGCCCCTCGGTCTGCGGGTACCAGTACGGCATCGACATGCCGTTCGGGACGTAGAAGACACCGAAACGGGTGACCGGGGCCGCCGCGGTCCGGCTCTGTGCGGTCAGCGCCGGCACCATGCTGTCGAGCAGCGGCAGGGCCAGGGTCGCGCCGAGCCCGCGCAGCACGGTGCGTCGGGGGAGATGCATCTTGGTGATGATCATCGGAATAGCTCCAAGCGGGCTTCGGTATCGGCGACGATCTCCGAGGTGTGTCCGGCGTTCGCTACGGCGCGACTGACGCGACGTCGCCCGACGCCAAACGCATCTGAAACGGGTCACTGGTGACGATGCCCAATATCAGCGACGACCACGCACCGTCGCTGCGATCCAACTCACGTACGATGCCGCGCAGCACCGGCGCGTCGTAGTAGTCGACTCCGCGGCCGAGGGCGTAGATCATCAGCTTCTCGGTCACCGTCCGCATGAATTCGTCACCGGAGGCCAGCAACGCTTCGCGGAATGCCCGTGGGCTGTCGATCGTGTCGCCGTTCCAGGTAATCGTGGCGTTGATCGCGGCCCCGCCATCTCGCTCGCGCCATCGGCCGATCGCGTCGAAGTGCTCCATCGCGAAACCGAGTGGATCCATCCGGGCGTGGCAACTCGCACAGACCGGGCTGGCGCGATGCTGCTCCATCCGCTCGCGGAGCGACGTCGGTTGACGACGATCGTTCTCGGCCAGTGGTGGCACGTTGGGCGGAGGCGGGGGCGGCGGCGCGCCGAGGAGCGTTTCAAGAACCCACTTGCCGCGTAGCACCACCGACGTCCGATTCGCGTACGAGGTCACCGTGAGCAGGCTGGCCTGACCCAGCAGCCCGTGCCGGCGGTCATCGTCCCAGTCGTAGCGCCGGAAGTGACTGCCATACAGGTCTTCGACGCCATAGTGACGCGCGAGTTGTTCGTTCAGAAAGGTGTAGTCGGCCCGGAGCAGGTCCTGAATGGGCCGGTCCTCGCGGATCTGGCTCTGAAAGAACAGCTCGGTCTCTTGCACCATCGCCTTCCGCAGCGAATCGTTGAACCCGGCGAACAGCGCGCCGTCTGGATCCTGCTGGAAGATGTTGCGCATCTGCAGCCACTGCCCAACGAAGTCGTCCATGAACCGCGTGGCGCGGGGGTCGGCGAGCATGCGTCGCACCTGTCGACCCAATGTCGCGCGGTCGCTGAGCTCGTCTCGCGCCGCCAGGTCGAGCAGTTCGTCATCCGGAATGCTCTTCCAGAGAAAGAACGACAGCCGCGTGGCCAACTCGAGATCGCTCAGTTGATACACGGCGCCAGGCCGGACATCGATCGGCTCGCGCTCGATCCGCATCAGAAACTGGGGCATCGACAGCAGCGCTTCGAGCGCGCGTTCGATGCCGGCCTCGAAATTGCGACCCTGGCGCCCCTCACGGTAGATGCCGAGCAACGGCTCGACGTCGTCGGCGGCAACCGGCCGGCGGTAGGCGCGTCGCGCCAGCCCGGCGATGATCTCCCGCGCGCAGGACTCCTCCTGTTCGGCCCG
>CAUYZA010000325.1:0-3683 GCA_963577225.1 Dehalococcoidia bacterium
GTCGAGCCAAGCTGCGGGGTCGGTCGCCGCTAGCCCCTTCAGCCCGCGCGCGGATCTTCCGATGATCCAGTGTGAGCGGAATGAGGCTGCGTCTTGCCGGCGGTCGTCTCCCTGGAAGCTAAGCGGGTTGAGAAGCTCTCGGCCAAGGTCGCCACGGGCGATCGTGAGGCGTTCGGGGCGCTCTACGACCGCTACCACGCGGAACTCCTGTCGTATGCGCGCCGGCTGTCCCCACGCTGGAAGACGCCGAGGATCTGGTGGAGCACGCCTTCTACAAGGCGCTGCGTTCGATCCCGCGCAAGGATCCGCGGAGCCCGTTCAACGTCTGGCTGTTCCACATCGCCAAGAACCTGATCACGGACTTCTATCGCACCCAAAAGCACCACGAACCGATCGAGGACGAGGTCTCCATGATCGACTCCGCTGAGGAGGAGGCGCTTCGCGGTCAGCTGGGAGGGCCGTTGAGCGAGGCGGTCTCCGGCCTGACCGATCGTCAGCGCGAAGTGATTCACCTGCGGTTCCTGGACGGGTTGGAGTACCCCGAGATCGCGGAGCGCCTTGGCTGCGGCGCTGGGGCGGTGCGAGTCGCCCAGATGCGGGCGCTGCGTGCGTTGCGCAAGTCGTTCGACAGCGCGGCACCGCAGGCCTCCTAGGTCCTGTTCCTTGCAAGTCGCTGGCAGTGCCGCCCATCGAGGTAGGCCGACTACGCTTTGATCCGATCGAGATCGGGAGTCGCGTGTCGCAGCCACTGACCGACCGGATGCATGCGGCGGGCCACGAGCAGGTCATCTTCCATCAGGATGAGGCCAGTGGTCTGCGGGCGATCGTGGCGATTCACTCCAGCCTGCTCGGTCCCGCCCTGGGCGGAACACGCTGGTATCCGTACGCGGATGAAGAGGCGGCGCTGGACGACGTGCTTCGCCTCTCGGCGGCGATGACGTCGAAGGCAGCCGTCGCGGGGGTCCCGCTTGGGGGCGGCAAGGCGGTGGTGCTCGGCGACCCGACCACGAAGACGGAGGCGCAACTGCTCGCCTATGCCGCCTTGATCGAGGGCTTGGGCGGCCGCTACGTCACCACCACCGATGTTGGCACCACGACGGACGAGATCGACTTCCTCAGTGATCACACGCGCTACGTGGTAGGGACCTCCGCCGCGAAGGGCGGCAGCGGCGATACGGCCGTGGTGACTGGGCTAACCGTGACGAACGGGCTGCGTGCGTCGCTCCAGTTCGCATACGGCGACCAGTCGTTGGAGGGGCGGCACGTCGTCGTCGTGGGGGCGGGCAAAGTGGGCGCGCGTGTCGCGCGCTATGCCTCGCAGCAAGGCGCGCGAGTCAGCTTGGCCGACGTGCGTGAGCAAGCCGTGCGGGCGCTGGCGGAGGAGCTTGGCGCGACGGTAGTCGACCCCGAAACGGCCTACGAGCTGGAGTGCGACGTACTCTCGCCCAATGCGCTGGGCGGAGTACTCAGTTCGGACTCGATCGAGCGGTTGCGCTGCCGCATCGTCTGCGGCGGCGCCAACAACCAGCTCGCCCGTGACCCGGAAGACGCGGATCACTTGTTTCGACGCGGCATCGTCTACGCGCCGGACTACGTCGTCAACGCTGGCGGGGTGATCGGTGTCACCGTCGAGCTCGACGGTGACGACGCGGCGCGGACGGCCGCTCTGGCCGCGGGGGTCTACGAGACGACGCTGGGCCTTCTGCAGACGTCGGAGCGCGAGGGCATCTCGACGGCGCACGCGGCGCAGCGGCTCGTGCAGGAACGGCTGGCGGCGGCGAAGAGCAGCTAGCCAGACTTATTCCGCTCAAGCGGGTGGGCGAACGAGAGCTCGTGCCCATCCGGATCACGCAGATGGAAGTAGCGCTCGCCCCAGGACGCGTCGCGAGGCGCGAACAGCGGCTCGATGCCGGCCGCTTGCGCCCGCTCGAACATTGCGTCCACATCGCCGACGTAGATGATTGCGCGCCCCCACAGTGTGCCCATCCTGGGGGAGCCGGCCAGTGCTAGGTTGAGGTAGCTATCGCCAACGCGGAAGGAGCTGAATTCGGTGTCGGATCCGCCGTAGAACAGATCGAATCCCAACGCCTCGTAGAAGGCGACGGAGCGTGGCATCGCGCTCACGAAGAGCGTCAGCGCGCTGATCGACTTGGGCCGGATCTCGTTCGCGTCGGGCATGTCTTTCCGGCCTCTGGTCGCATTTGGGCGCTACGACTGTATGATGCGCCTACCAGTCAAGGTGCCGGGGTGGTCCGAGTGTGGTGCTCGGCCCTGAGAGCAAACCCGACGAACCTGATCCGGCTAATACCGGCGTAGGGAGCTTGATGGCTGACCAGCCTCAACCCTCATACGAATGGATCTCGTCGGGGCGACTCTGTGTCGCTTCCCTCTCTATGCGGTGGCGCGTCTCCGGTCGACCGAGCTGACCCAATGCGAGCACGGCCGAAGCCCGCTTGCACGGCAGCAGAGAGGACCGAACATGTTTCGCTTGAGAATCGGCCGGGGGATGCCTGCCTGGGCACTGATCGCGGTTTTGCTCGTCGTGGCGCTGACGGCGGCGGCCTGCGGCACTGATGACGACGACGCCGATGACGACGCTGGGCCGGAAGACTTCACAGGCCAGACACTGACCGTGATCACGCACGACTCCTTCTTCATCTCAGAGGAGACGATCGCCGCCTTCGAGACAGAGTTCGGCGTCAGCGTGGAACTGCTGCCCACCGGCGACGCGGTGGAGGCGCTCAACCGCGCGATCCTGACCAAGAACAACCCGGAAGGCGATCTGCTCTTTGGGGTCGACAACGTCTCGTTCGTGCGCGCGCTCGAAGAAGACCTCTTCATCGAATACGAGTCCTCGGCCCTGGAAGGCGTCGACGAGCGCTGGATCTTCGATGAGAGTGGCCGCATCACGCCAGTCGATTACGGCTATGTGCTGTTCAACTACCATAAAGCGGCCCTGGACGAGGCGGGTTTGGCCCCGCCGGCGCGGCTTGAAGACCTCACCGGCGCTGAATGGAAGGGGCGCGTCGCCGTCGAGGATCCCAACACCTCGTCGCCGGGCCAACAGCTCATGCTGGCCACGATCGACTACTTCGGCGAGGACGGTTGGCTCGATTGGTGGCGCGACATGCGCGAGAACGACCTGATCGTCGCGTCGGGCTGGGAGGGCGCTTACTACGTCGAGTTTTCGCAGTACGGCGGCGAGGCGTGGCTGGTGAACTCCTACGCGACATCGCCGTCCGCCGAGGTGATCTTCGCGGAAACCGAGCTGGACGAGTCGCCGACAGCCAACCTGCTGATCGACGGCGCCAGCTACCTCCAGGTGGAGGGCGTTGGCATTCTGCGCAACGCCGACAACATCGGGTTGGCGAAGGAGTTCGTCGACTTCATGCTCAGCCGTCGGTTCCAGGAGGACATCCCGCTCAACATGTTCGTCTACCCCGTGCTCAATGGGGCTGCGCTGCCACAAGCCTTCGACGACTTCGCCGACGTACCGCAGACGGTCGCGCAGATCGACCCCGCGCGGGTCGCGGAAAAGTTGGAGGACTGGCTCGACGAGTGGACAGACGTCGTGGTGCGCTGAGCTCCGGCTCGTAGGCGACGCTCATGTCGGGCAGATCGGTCTCGGTTCGGAGAGGCGGGCGTCTCGGTGGCTCGTGGGCGGCGCGCGCGCTGCTTCTCCT
>CAUYZA010000326.1:0-3650 GCA_963577225.1 Dehalococcoidia bacterium
ATACGGCGCTATGCTGGGTTCCGGTCTCGCGTCTTCACGTACGCTGAGCGCGAGTACTGCGAATCGCGACCAAACCCGCCGCAACACTACGCTGCGCGCTTTGCCGGGAAGGAAGCGGTCGGCAAGGCGCTGGGGTGTGGCGTCAACTTCACCTGGCTTGAGATAGAGATCGCAGGTCGACCCAAACCGTCCGTGACGTTGTCCGGCAGCACGTTAGCGTATGCCGAGCGCGTGGGCGCCGGGGCAATGGACCTCTCGATCACCCACTCGCGCGAGCTTGCGACCGCGATCTGCATTCTCGAGGACAAGGCGTGACAGACAGCTGGGAGGCGCTCTTCACGGCCTCTGAGATGCGCGCAGCGGAGGCAACCTACTCAGGTCCGACGCTGGATCTGATGGAGCGCGCCGGCCGATCGTGCGCTGAAGCTGCCGTCGCACGGTTTCCAGGCATCGGGCGTTGGGGTGTGCACTGCGGGGGAGGCTCCAACGGTGGTGACGGTCTGGTCGTCGCACGTCACCTGCGCCGCCTTGGAAGGGACGTCGAGCTCGTGCTTCGTTGCGATGCCAACCGATACAGCGGCGATGCGGCGGAAAACTTTCGGCGCTGCCGTGAGCTCGCGATCGATCCGGTCGAGACCCCGACGGTAACCGATGGAGTCGTGGATGCGTTGCTTGGCACCGGCTTCGTCGGGGAGCTTCGTCCGGACGCTGGCGCGGCGATCGACGACATCAATCGCCGAGGTGGTCCGGTGGTCAGCGTCGATGTTCCATCGGGTGTCAACGCCTCAAGCGGTGAGATAGGAACACGCGCCGTTCAGGCCGAGTTGACTGTCAGTTTCCACGCTCGCAAGCTTGGTCATATGGTGGCGCCGGGCTCCCTCTTTTCCGGGGAGGTGATCGTGGCCGATATTGGCCTCGATAGCGCTCAGGCCGCAACGAGTGAGGCCGCGAACGGCCGAATCTGTCCGGGGATTGTGGCACGCATCGGCGCGCGCGCGGCCGGCGACAACAAATACACCTCGGGCTCGGTCGTCGTGGTCGGCGGCTCACCGGGCCTGACGGGTGCGCCAGGACTGACTGCGAGAGCCGCTCTTCGTGCCGGAGCTGGTGTCGTCGTCGGATGTGTGCCCGCTAGCCTCAGCGCGGTATTCGAGGCGCAGAGCCTCGAGGTGATGACCCGTTCTTGCGCTGATCTCGACGGCGTACTGAGCATGGAGGCTCTGTCGATCATCGCCGCCGCCGCGTCCAAGGCTGGCGCCGTTGCCATCGGGCCCGGACTTGGCAGGAGCGACGCTGCGCGAGATCTCGTCGAAGCTCTGATGGGCGAGTTGACGCAACCCATCGTTCTCGATGCAGATGGACTGTGGGCCCTGGGCGAAAATCTCGAATCGGTTTGTTCTCGAACCAGTCCCACCGTCCTCACCCCGCATGCCGGGGAGCTTGGCCGGCTTCTGGGGCGTCCGTCATCCTGGGTGGATGCGCATCGGCTCACGGCCGTAACCGAAGCTGCCGTTCGGGCCGACGCGGTGGTTCTCCTTAAAGGCGCGGACACGCTCGTTGCGAGTGTTGAGAACGGCGTACTCGTAAGCGACCTCGGTACGCCCGGCCTCGCAACTGCCGGTAGTGGAGACGTCCTTACGGGCATCGTCGCTGCGGCGCTCTCCAGGAGGCTGGGTCCCCTCGACGCTGCTGCAGTGGGCGTTGCCATCGCTGGGCTTGCGGCTCGGCGGGCAGGTGCACAGGTCGGCATGCCGGGCTTGATCGCGAGCGACGTAGTCGCTGCGATACCGGCGATCGTTGCTGGCGCTCAAGGGCTCCCGGGACCGATGTCCGCAGGAGTCTTGAAGGCGGGTCCAGCTGCTCGAAGCCGGCAATGACGCCGACGGGGCGCCCGACGCGCATCAGTGCGACCGATGTGCGGGCCAGATCGCGAGTTACGGTCGATCTCGACGCAGTGCGCGCCAATGTGCGGACGCTACGCGAGCTTGCCCATCCTGCCGAGCTCTGGGCGGTTGTAAAGGCGGACGCCTATGGACATGGCGCGTCACCAGTCGCGGCGGCTGCAGTTGACGCGGGGGCAGCAGCCGTTTGTGTCGCGGCGACAGCGGAGGCCGTGGCTCTTCGCGAGACGCTGGCTGATGCGCGAATCGTCGTGCTCGGACCGACTGCGGGCCGCGAGCACGGCCAGCTGCGGGCCGTGGGGGCCGAGGTTGTTGTTGGAGGAGGCGAGCTCCCCGACGACCTGCCAGTTCATCTGAAGATCGACACCGGCATGGGGCGGGCCGGCATACGCCCAGAGGATGTCTCGGACCAGTCGTCCAAGCGGATCGTTGGAGTCATGACCCACCTGGCAGTGGCTGACGACACGAACGATGACGCCTTCACGCGGCAACAGCTCGCGAGCTTCGAGCGGGTTGCAGCAAAGTTTCCGGACTCCACGCGACACGCCGCCAACACCGCAGCCACCATCCGCTTCGCGGCTAGCCACTATGACGCCGTCCGTTGCGGCATCGGCATCTATGGCCTCTCGCCTTTCGCCGATCGCCCCGCCGGAATTGAGTTGCGCCCAGCACTGAGATGGGAAACCTGCATCGCGGCGCTCAAGACACTCCGACCCGGTGAATCGACCGGCTACGGTCGGCGATTCACGGCCGATCGTTCGGTACGAATCGGACTGGTACCAGTCGGCTACGCCGATGGCCTACCGCGGGCGCTCCGCGGTGCAGATGTCATCGTGGACGGTCAGCGATGTGAGATCGTGGGAACTCCTTCCATGGACTCACTTGCCGTGCGTGTCCCCACGGACACAGCTGTCGGAGCGGTGGTCACCATCGTCGGCGATGGCGTCACGGCCGAACAACAGGCGACGGCCGCCGGCACGTTGAACTACGAGTTCGTCTGTTCGATCGGACGCGACCCGCTTCGCTGCGAGCGCATATTCGACAATGCCTGACGAGATCCGCAACGAGATCCGCAATGCGGTCGGAGACGGAACGGCCTTCTACGTGGGCGGCTGCTTGCGCGACGCCGCACTCGGATTGCCGGTCACGGATATCGACGTAGGGTGCGAGGATCCAGCCGCGGTCGCCCAGCGCTTTCGACGGGCGCACGGTACGGCTCTGTTCGAGCTTTCGGAGCGCCACCGTGCGTGGCGCGTTCTCACTCAGGAAGGTGTCATCGTCGACTTCGTCGCGCTGCGCGGATCGATCGAGGCGGATCTGAGACGCCGCGATTTCACTGCGAACGCGATCGCGCAGGCGGTTTCGACGGGCGCCTACGTCGATCCGCTGAAGGGCGCGGATGACATTCGCACTCGCAGTCTGCGCGCCGTTTCTCCTCGTATCTTCGACGACGATCCGCTGCGGCTCCTGCGGGCGGTTCGACTTGAAGACGAGCTACCCCTCGCCATCGAAGGTGCCACGGTCGAGTTGATCCGGCGACATGCACCGCTCGTGTCCTTGCCGGCCGGCGAGCGCGTCCTCGCTGAGCTCGGCCGGCTCTCGGTCGCAGGGTTCAGGAGACTCGACGAGCTGGGATTACTGAGCAAGCTCGGCGGGTCATCGGCACGGCTCGGCCACCTGGGCCCCGATCCAAGCAGCAACCTGCGGCTGGTAGCCACGCTAGGCGAGAAACTTCTCGACCTTCCTGTC
>CAUYZA010000327.1:0-3643 GCA_963577225.1 Dehalococcoidia bacterium
ATCGACTCCATGCGTGACGTGAGTCTAGAGCTTCATAGGCCTGAGAAGGGTGAGATCGTATTCGAATTCAATGCTCCGTGGGAAGGGTCAAGTAGCGCCTATTTCACCGTCATGAAGGATGTAGATAGATACCGCTTGTATTACCGGGGATCCGGTCCAAGTTCAGGGGGCGAACACACACGTTTTGAGTCGGGTCAAGTGTTTCAAATGGGAGTGGCCTTGACCGATCGGCGTTTCTTTCCTCTTCGCTCGCGACAAACCCCATTCGTGGTCAGCTTGATTCGCGCGGCCTCCTCCGACCGTCCACAGGATTCACAGACGATTATCGCCAGGGACCGACATCAATGAAAAACTGCTCTCCCCTGCACGGGCTGGCCGCGACGACCGCCATGCTGCTGATCACGGCCGCCGTAAGCGGCGAGGAACCGACCCCCGCCCCCTTCCAGCCCCCGCCGCTCCAGGTGCCCGACGGCTTCGAGGTCGAACTGGTCGCCGGTCCGCCGCTGGTAAGATTCCCCATGCTGGGAGGATTCGACCCGCGGGGTCAGCTATTCCTCTGCGAAAGCGCCGGCGTCAACATGAACGCCCAGGAGCTACTGGACGCGCTGCCCAACTCCATCGGCATCCTCACGGATACGGATGGCGACGGACGGTTCGACCAGCGGTCCACGTTCGCGGACCAGATGACCTTCCCTCAGGGCGTGCTGATCCATCGCGGGGCGATGTACACCGCCAGCCCGCCCCACATCTGGCGATTGGAAGACACCGATGGCGACGGCCTAGCCGATCGTCGCGACCAATTTGTCAGCAAGTTCAATTTTCTAGGCCACGCCGGTAGTATCCACGGGCCGTTCCTGGGCCCCAGTGGGCGGATCTTTTGGTGCGATGCCCCGTTGGGTCACGAGATCCACGACGCGGACGGGAACCTGGTCAGCCAGGGGACCGCGGCCCGCGTCTTTTCCTGTCGCGCCGACGGTACGGATATCCAGAGCTACTGCGGCGGCGGGATGTACAACCCGGTCGAGATCGCGTTCACGCCGGAGGGGGACATGCTGGGCGTCATGACGTGGTACAACCCGGACGAGGCCCGCCATGACGCGCTGGTACATTACGTTTACGGCGGTGTGTACCCCAGACGAATCGACGTCTGGTTGGCCGAATTTAAACGGACCGGCCCGGTCCTGCCGCCGCTGATCCGCTACGGCGTTGTCGCCCCGTCGGGAATCGTGCGCTATCGCGGAACGCAGCTGGGTGGGGATTTCCAAAACAACTATTTCGTTTCGTACTTCAATACCAGCTCGGTCGATCGCATACGCCTGGTGCCGGATGGTTCGACGTACCGCGCCGTCGCCGAACCGTTTCTGACATCGACCAGTCCCGACTTCCATCCCTGCGACGTGATCGAGGACGCGGACGGCAGCCTGCTGGTGATCGACACGGGGGGCTGGTTCGCCGGCAACGGTTGTCCCACATCGAAGACTAGCAAGCCGGAATTCCTGGGTGCGATCTATCGCATTCGGCGCACGGGTGCCTCGTCGTACGACGACCCGCGCGGCGGGCGTATCGAGTGGTCGGAGACGACTGACGCGGCTTTGGCCGATCTGCTGGACGATCCACGGCCCGCCGTGCGGGACCGGGCGCGGGAGCTGCTGGTCGCGCGTGGCGACGCCGCCATAGCATCGCTCAGCGGCGTATTGCACTCGTCCGCCGGCAGCCCGTTCCGCTCGCGGGCGCTGTGGACGCTGGCCCGCATCGGAAATGGCCCTGCGCTTCGCTCCATTCATGTTGCCCTCAGCGACGCGGATCCGGATGTGCGTCTGGCGGCGGCCAACTCGGTTGCCAACTACCCGGAGACGGCAGCGCTCGACGGGCTGCTACCGCTGCTGAGCGACGGCGATCCGCGCGTCCGCCGTGCCGCCGCCACGGCACTGGGGCGGATCGGCGATTCGCGCGCGGTCGGCCCGTTGCTCGAGGCGCTCGCCGTCGGCACCGATAGATTCCTGGAACACGCGTTGATTTTCGCTTTGATCGAAATCGACGATCGCCAAGCGACGCTGGTAGGCTTCGAGCATCCGGCGCCCCAGGTGCGACGGGCGGCGCTGATCGCCGTTGATCAGTCGGATCATGGCCGGCTGTCGCAAGACGACGTGGCGCCCCTCCTGGACACCGCGGACGACGAGCTACAGCGAACCGCGCTGGACATCATCAGCCGTCGTGGCTGGACGGAGGAATCCGTCGAGTTGCTGACCGACTGGCTGGCGACACCGGATTTGACCGATCTGCGCCGGCGAGGGCTGCGGGGCGCCCTGCACGCGATGGAGAGCGACGAACAGGTCCAACACTTGATCGCTGATACGCTGAACGACGACGAAACTTCGCCGGCCGTGCAGCTGCTGTTGCTGGACGTCGTGGCCCGCAGCCAGCTCGCGGAACCTCCCGCTGTGTGGCGACCGTCGATCGAAGCGTTGTTGCGAGCCGATGATTCAGCGGTCGTTCAGTCGGCTGTGCGTGCGGCGGAGCGGAACCGGCCGCGGCAATTCGCGCAACGTCTTCTGAGCATCGCGCGCGACGCCCGACGCCCCGGCGATCTTCGCCTGGCCGCCGCCGCCGCGGGCGCCCGGATTCTCGAGCCGCTGGAGGACGACATTTATGGGTTGTTGAGTCGATCCTGCCAGCGTGATCAGCCCCCGGTGAATCGCTTGCGGGCGGCCGAGGCGCTGGCACTGGCGAAGTTGACCGGCGTGCAGCTGCTGGACCTGGCTGAGCGATTGGGCGACGCCGGGCCGTTGGAATTGAGGACGCTGGTGCGGGCGTTCGATCGCGACATCAGCGTCGATATCGGCCGCCAGGTGGTCGCATCGTTGAGCACCGCGCCAGGGCTGGAAAGTCTGCCCGCGGCGAGTCTTCGCGCGCTGGTCGACCGGCTCCCAGCAAATATCCAGGAGGAGGCCGCGGCGCTGCTGGAACGAGCGAGCCAGACACCCGCCGAAGAGGTCGAAAGGTTGGAACAGATCGCCCGATCAATGTCCGAGGGTGATACCGAACAGGGTCGCGAGCTGTTTTTCGGCAAGAAGGCAGCCTGTTATGCCTGCCATCGGATCGGTGGCGAGGGGGACGTGTTGGGGCCCGATCTATCGCAGATCGGCCAGGTCCGCACGCGGCGCGACCTGCTCGAGGCGATCCTCCTGCCCAGCGCCACGTTGGCCCGCGGCTACGAGAGCTATTCGGCGGTCACGCGTGACGGCAGAATCGTCTCGGGCGTGATCAGCCACCAGACCGCGGGAGAGATCCACTTGCGAACGTCCGATCGTGCCGAGCACCGGATCGCCCGCGGCGAGATCGACGAACTGGTCCCCAGCAACGTTTCGGTCATGCCTCAGGGCCTGGCGAACCTGCTCTCACCGGAGGAGTTGAGCGATCTGATCGCGTACTTGGAGTCGCTGAAGCCGTAGCGTCGTAAATGACGAATGCCGAACGCGTGCTAGTCAAGCATCGAGTGAGTGTATGCATCTGGTAGTCACTTGGGCGGACGAAGTGTATCCTCTCAAGTGCCAGCATTGCATCTGGTTGATTTTTACGAAGAAGGTGCATGAATGGGTGCATGGGCACTTCAGATGTAAAAGCGATTATCGAGCAGGTCGAG
>CAUYZA010000328.1:0-3642 GCA_963577225.1 Dehalococcoidia bacterium
CTTGGGGCACGTGACCACACGGTCTCCAGCTCGGTCTGGTGCCCCCCCCCCCCCGAGTCCGGGTGGGATTTTGTGGCCACGTTGTGGCCAAGGGCCCTGGGAGCGGGTGGGATTCAGTGGGACGCGGAGGGAGGGTGACGCCGGAAGTCTCCAATGCCATGAGGCCCGTTGGGAGGTGATGGGAGAGGGTGGGACCCGTGCACCCAAACTTCGGATCTGAGGGTCGGGGGTTCGAGTCCCTCCGGGCGCGCCACGCAAAACTGCCAAGGCATGGGCTTTCCGTGCACTGGCCCCCTGGCCCGGCGAAGACCGTGGATCAATCGTTTTGGCGAGATCGACGCGGTCGCGGAGTGTGTCACGCAGGTCCGTCAAGACGCGGTCGATGGGGTTCTGCTTCCGCGGTTCATTTTTCGCTGCGACCCAACCGGCCATGAACGTTTGGAGTTGATCGCGGAGGCCACCGCTGGCTGCCTTAGTAGGTATCCAACGTGAAGCTTGTCGTGGCATGGCCTAAGCGCCTGGAGATGGTGAGCAAGTCGACGTTCGCGCACTCGGCCGACGAGGTTCAGCGTCAGTTGTCATGGGCCCGTTTCGGGTTCACACTTCGCGTATAGCGACCTGAGGGGACCGGCATGACCGATTCATTCTACGAGCACTTGTTCAGCGTGCGTGGGAAAGTCGCGCTCGTGACCGGCGGAACGCGCGGCATCGGATTGATGATCGCCGAGGGGCTCGTCCGGGCGGGGGCACGGGTCTACGTCTCGTCGCGCAAGTCCGATGCCTGTGCCGAAGCAGAACGGACCTTATCGCAGCATGGCGATGCCATCGCGATCCCGAGCGACCTGGGTTCGATGGCGGGAATCGAGCAGTTGGCGTCCGAGATAGCGGCGCGGGAACCACGCCTGCACCTACTCGTCAACAACGCCGGCTTGACCTGGAATCAACCTCTTGATGAATTCCCGGAGAAGGGATGGGACCGGGTCCTGGACTTGGATGCCAAAGCCCCCTTCTTTCTCTCGCAGAAACTGCTGCCACTGCTCCGTGCTGCTGCGAGCCCATCCGAGCGCTCCGTCATCGTCAACGTCTCTTCCGTCAATGGCATTAAACCGAGTGGGCTGCAGAACTACTCCTACGTCGTCGCGAAGGCGGGCCTGCGGCAGCTGAGCGCGCAAATGGCACGCGACCTGATGGACGATCAGATCAATGTCAACGTGATCGCGCCTGGTCCGTTCAAATCGAAAATGACGGGCCCAATGTATGCGACTCCAGAACTGGACGAGCAGGCCCGTGCGCGCTTCCCGATGAAGCGGTGGGGCGCGATGGAGGACGTGGCCGGTCTCACGATCCTGCTCGCCTCGCGAGCCGGCAGCTACCTCACCGGTATCGAAATTCCCTGCGATGGCGGCTCGACCTCGATCGGATAGGTGATTCCAGCCGAATGGGACTTGCTCTCAGCCCCGCGGGGCTTACGTGGATCAGACTTCTGTCGACGACGTTTAACAGGGGAGAGGTGCCCACGAGCACCGCTACTGACGCGACGGCAAAGCGATGGTGACCCGCGAGAGGCCTCGGAAAACCCCCAGATCGGCGCACGCTGTGCTTCCGGTTGCACGTGGTGCCACGACCAGGAACTTACTTCGGATCTGAGGGTCGGGGGTTTGAGTCCCTCCGGGCGCGCCACGCAAAACCGCCAAGGCATGGGCTTTCCGTGCACTGGCCCCCTGGCGATCTGGGGAGGCTTCGGCGACTTTCACCTGCCCTGTCATCCGTCGCCTGATCGAGCTGATCGCCGCGACCTCGATGTGGGCGGTGAGCTCGACGTTGGCAGGCGGTCCACGGCCGTGCGGGAGGCGAGCTTGAAGCCCCGTCGCCCATGGACTTGACCTCATAGGCAGCCACGCCTGACGGTAGGAAAGGGCAGTCGGCGAGCACGCTCCCCTACGCGAGGCTCATCGACCCGATCGCTACTCCAAATCGACCAGCCGTCGACGCACCGCGTTGAGTTCGGCATCGCTCAGACCGTGCGCCCGGAAGAAGCCCCGCCCGCTGCCAAACTCCTCACGCACCAACCCCAGGAATTCCGCCATCCGCTCGGCGGGACACTGCCACCATGCGGTCAGCTCCTCGCGCGACTCGTCCAAGTTCCGACCGAACTCCCGCGAGTGGGCGATCAGCCGATCGATCGCGGCATTGCTCTTCTCGTAGTCCAGCCCGATCTCCTCCGGCGGCACCCCCGCGACCTCCAGCAACAACCCGACCAGAATGCCTGTGCGATCCTTTCCTGCCGTGCAGTGGATCAACGCCGGAAAGGTCGACTCCGTCAGTAGCTGCGCCGCCTCCGCATAGCGAGCGCCGCCGCTCTGCAGCCCGATGAAGTAGCGCTCCGGCGTTTGTTGCTCGCGCGCCACACCCATCAATCGATTCAGCGCCTCGACTTGCTCCGCCTTCGACCGCTCCGTGGAAACGGGAGAAATGTGGTATCGCGTCACGTGCTCCGCAATCAGCGGCCCGCGCGACGGCAGGGCCAGCGACGTGTCCTTTACGGTCAGCGGGAAAACTACCCGGCGGAGCGGGCTTTCCGTTACAAGGATGATCAATACTTTCTACATGGTGCACGTCTCGGATCTGGAACTGTTGGGGGACGGTGCTGAGGCGGAGATCTTCGCTTGGCCGGACGATCGCGTCGTGCGCTTGATGCGAGCGGGGATCGGCTCGCCCGCTCTGGAGCAGGTCGCGATGCGCGCCGTCGAGGTCCTGGTTGATGTCCCGACGCCGGGCGAGTTGGTCACGATCGACGGGCGCCCCGGCCTGATCATGGAACGCATCGACGGTGCTGACTTCGGCTCGGCGTTGAGGCGGCGCCCCTGGACCTCGTTCCACGTCTTCGCCCTGATGGGGCGCCTGCATGCACGGCTCCTGAGCACGCCGGCGCCGCCTAAACTGCCCGATCTGCACGACTATCTCCGGACACAGCTCGAGCACCCCTCCGTCCCGCCCGCCGCTCGCGTCGCCGCGCTCGAAGCCCTTGACGGCCTTCCCACGGGCCGCGCCGTCTGCCATGGCGATTTCCTGCCGGGCAACCTGCTCTCCGACGGGACTCGGACCGTGGTCATCGACTGGGCGAACGCCACCCGTGGAAACCCGCAGGCCGATATCGCCCGCACCGACCTGCTCCTCCGTACGAGCGAGCTCACGGAACTGCCGCCCGCCGCGCGGTTCGTCGTCGGCGTCGGCCGCGGCCTGCTGCTGCGGAGCTATCATCGCGGTCTGCGACAGGCCGGCCTGCCAGCAGACAGCGAACAAGTGCGCCGCTGGCAGATCGTCCGGGCCGCCGCGCGCTTCGAGGAGCGACGCCCTGCGGACGAGAAGGTCAGGCTCCGCGAACTCCTGCGCCGCCAGGGCGTGGAACTCTGAGTCGTGTCCACCTGCCGTTGCGAGGTGATCGCCCCCGCTTGCTGGCGGCCGAGGCTGTTGTCCGGTGCGTCCACGCCGGTCGAATTGCCCCCTCTGCCCGCTTGACTGGTTCAGCCACGAAAGTCGAATTCGGGTTGGGCGGAATACCCGGTTCTCGCTACGAGCGGACTGGACTTCGCACAAGCAGGAAGCGTCTTGGGGGAAACATGAGCGAAAGCGACTCTTGGA
>CAUYZA010000329.1:0-3641 GCA_963577225.1 Dehalococcoidia bacterium
ATCGGCACAGAGCTGCTGATCCGCGACGACTTCGCGCAGGCCGTCACCGACCTGCCAAGCGCCACCGATCCGGCCGAGCCGGAGCCTGCCTCCGGCTCGACGACCGCCGAACCAACGACCACCCCCAGCGGCCCTTCGATCGGTGGGCTGCCCGTAACAGCCTATCGAGTCGAGTCCGGTGACACCTTCACCCAAATCGCCCGGGCCTTCGGTACAACGGTCGAGACGCTGATCGTCTTCAATCCGTCGATCCGGCCCGATCAGCTTTTCATCGACGCCATTCTCTGGGTTCCAAAACAGCCGGGATCGCTGGAGCCCATTGCTGCCAGGCCGTCGCCCGACGCGCTAATCGAACTGCCCACGATCCCCTACATCGTCGTCGCGGGTGACTCCGCGACCGCCATCGCTCGGCGAAACGACTTGACCCTGGAGCAGCTCCGCCGGCTGAACGACGACCTGGATCTCAACCTCATCTTCGTCGGACAGATCCTGCTGGTGCCGGGCCAGGCCGACCAGGTCCTGAGCACTGTTGACGCACACGACGCCGTCGTCGGCGGCCCGGGCATCCGTCCTCAGCCGAGCGAAGGCGTCGAGCTACAGGAATTCACGATCTACACCGTGCGGCCGGGCGACTCCGGCTACGCGCTGGCCGCAGCATTCGAGCTGGAGTTGCCCCAACTCGCCTCGCTCAATCCGGGGATCAACTTCGGCTCGCTGCTCATCGGCCAATCGCTGATCGTTCCCAAAATCGACATCCCGCCTCCACCACCCGGCACCGCCCCGGCAGGAGCCGCGCCGGCCAACGTCTACACGGTCATCCCCGGCGATAATCTCTCCGCCATCGCGCAGCGTTTTGAGACCAGCACCAGCACGATCGTCGAGCTCAACTCCGGGCTCGACCCGAACCTGCTGCGTGTCGATCAGGAGCTGCGCCTGCCGGGCACGATTCCGCTACCGGTCGTGGCGCGCGCCGTCACGCTGGACTTCTCCGGCGGACTCGAACGGGTCGCGGCGGACCTGGGCGTATTGCCGCACACGCTGCTCGCCAACAATCCTGCGCTGGGAAGCTGGGTCACGGCCGGGACGACACTCCAAGTCCCGCTCCGCGAAGGCGTCCTGATCACGGTCCAACCTGGCGACACCCTGCTTGCGATCGCCCAGCAGTTCGGATCCAGTCTCGAGCGGCTGGCGAGCGACCCTCTGACCGGCGTCATCGGGCCCAACCAGCTCGTCATCGGACAACAGCTGGCGATCCCCATCGCCGTGCCGCAATTCGCCTGGCCCTTCTTCGACGGCATAGTCACCGACGGCTTTGGTCTCTGCCGCACGGCGGACTGCGGCGTCACGCATCGCGGCGTCGATCTCAGCCGCGGCCTCGGCTCGTCGGTCGGCGTCATCGCCGATGGCACCGTCACCTTCGTCGGCGGCTCCTACTGCTGCGGTCTCGGCTTCCACGTCAAAGTCGCCCACGCCAACGGCTTTGAGAGCCTCTACGGGCACCTCAACGGCTCGCCTCCGGTCCTGTTCGGGCAGACAGTCTCGCGCGGCGACATCATCGGTTACGTCGGCACGACCGGGTTCAGCACCGGGCCGCACCTCCACCTGGAGCTGCAGCACAACGAGTGGTTCCTGAACGCCCTCAACTACCTGCCCTGAGCGCTAGCGGTTAGCCGTCTTGATCTCGTAAATCACGTGGCGCAGCGGCTGCACGTCGGGCCGACCGTAGATCGACTGCGCCAACTCCCGGTACGCCGCACCCGCGCGGAAGCAGGGCTGCGCCCGCACGGCCGATCCATCGATGCGCGCCGCCGTCGCCAGCGCGGCAAATACCGCTCCGGCCCCATCGCCCGCCTCGTTCAACACGTCGACGGCGCGCTCCCCCCGCACGACCAGGCCGCCGATCTGCTCCGCATCCAACCCACCCTCGACGGCCAGCGCGGCGAGTCGTCGGCCTTGCTCCAGCAGGACCGACGGGTCGTGCTGATCCAGCGCGAACGCCTCCCGCACCGCGGCGGTGGCCTCCGGCATGCGACGCACGCGGGCTGCCCCGACGAAGCGGGCCAGCAGTCGCGTGGTGCTGGGCGGCTCGTCGACCAGGTGGCAGAGCGCGGGTCCGATGCCCCAGATAAACGCCTTGGCCACTTCGGCGCCCTCTTGCGACTTCTCATAGGCGTCCAAGCGCTCCAGCGCGCCCCCCAACAACCGCTCGATGCGGCGCCTGCGCTCCTCCGGGCTGAAGTAGTCGTCGCGCAGGGCGATCAGCACATCCCGCACCACCTGATCCAGCGTCAATAGTGGGCGCAGCGTCGCCAAGCGGTGGGCTGTGACCTCATCCGCGAAGACCCTGGCCTGTTCGAACAGGTATCCGTCGCTCAACCAATCGACGCGCACCGGCGTTTCATCGATCGCCTCGAGTGAACCCAGCGTGTATTCCGGCTCCTCGGCGTGGACGAACGCGACCAGTTGCAGGACCGACCCCGGGTAGACATCGGCCTGGGCGTAGTCGCCCGCGACGCCGACGAACCGCAGCCCCTCACGACGCCGGCGCAGCTTGCCCGCGATCTGCTTCGCACGTTCTTCCCAGTCGTCGAGCGGCTGCCAGTTGACCGGCTGCCCGTTGATCATGTCGCTCATCTGAACAAGCCTCACAGGGCCCCGGACGGCGACAGCAGAGTCATCGCGATCCACCCAGCCCGGACGAACATTACCCCCCTCCAAGAACCCCACCCCACCGCAACGGCGCGACTAAAACCCCTTGTAGGCGTTGGCGATTGGGAAGCGGCGCTCGCGTCCGAAAGCGCGCGGCGTGATCTTCAGACCCGGCGCGGCCTGGCGGCGCTTGTATTCGGAGTTCGTCACCAACGACATCACCCGACGCACTTCCGCCTCGTCGTAGCCCATCGCCACAATCTCATCCAGCGTGCGGTCGTCCTCGACGAAGGCCTCCAGGATCGGGTCCAGCCGCGCGTACGGCATCAGCGACTCTTCATCGAGCTGGTCCGGGCGCAGCTCGGCTGAGGGCGGCTTGTCGATCACGGAGGCCGGAATCAGCTCGCGCCCGGCTCGCTCATTCACGTAGCGCGACAGCTCGTAGACCGTCGTCTTCGGCACGTCCTGAATCACCGCCAGCCCGCCGGTCATGTCGCCGTAGAGGGTGGTATAGCCCGTCGCCGACTCACTCTTGTTGCTCGTCGTCAGGACCAGCGAACCAAATTTGTTCGACATTGCCATCATCAGCATGCCGCGGATCCGCGCCTGCAGGTTCTCCTCCGCCGTGTCGGGCTCCAGCCCTGCGAAGGGGCCGCTCAGTGCGTCCAGGAAGGAGACGAACATCGGTTCGATCGGCACCGTCATCAGCGTGAAGCCCAAGTTGTCGGCCAGCGCCTGCGCATCGGCCACGCTGCCCTCCGACGAGTAGCGCGAGGGCATCGAGATGCAAGTCACGTTCTCCGCACCCAGCGCGTCGACCGCCACAGCCACCGTCAGCGTGGAGTCGATTCCCCCCGAGAGTGCGATGATCACCTGCTCAAAGCCGGTCTTGCGAACGTAGTCGTGTGTGCCGAGCACCAACGCGTCGTAGATCGCGGCGACGACCGGCGGCTCGTCCGTCACCACGGGTGGGTCGATCGGGGGCGGTTCGC
>CAUYZA010000330.1:0-3617 GCA_963577225.1 Dehalococcoidia bacterium
CGTGATAGGAGCCGCGCGCGATGTCATCATGGCTGGATGTCGAGCGACTCGTCGGACCGCGCCCCCGGGATTGGGCTTTGTGATGACTGCCGCCACGCCTCGTCGATCAGAAGCGCCCGTGGGTCGACGTTTTCGCTCTGCCTGCTGCATCAGATCGACCCCGATTACGCCAAATACCCTGCCCTGCCCGTGCGCACGTGCTCCGGCTACGAGTCCCGCCCACCTGTTGAAACGGGACCCACCCGATGAGCGAAGCTCCTCGGCCACCGGCGCCCGCCCAGCTCCCCGCTGCTGAGACTGTTCTAGTCTCCCTGCCGCCCTACGCCGTGATCCTGCACAACGACGATCACAACTCGATGGACCATGTCGTCCAGTCGCTCCTGGCCTGCGTGCCGGAGTTGGAGGCTGAGGAGGCCATCCAGGTGATGCTGACGGCGCACGAGGAAGGGCAGGCGCGGGTGATCCGATGTCCGTTGGAACGGGCCGAGTTGTATCGCGACCGGCTTGAGGCTCAGGGCCTGACCGCAACAATCGAGAAGGCTTGAGCGGGATCCCGTCCGAACGACCGAGGGGAGGCTCGAAAGCCTCCCCTCGCCGTTCAGCAGCTAGTGGTAGTGCCCCCGGCTGCTAGAGGACGTCGTTGCCGCGTTCGCCGGTGCGCACGCGGATGTCATCTTCGATAGCACTGACGAAGATCTTGCCGTCGCCGATGTTGCCGGTGGCTGCCGTCTCCACCACGATCTTGACAACGTTGTCCACGTTCCACTCGGATACGACGGTGATCAGCTTGACCTTGGGCAGCATGTCGATCACGTAAGACTCGCCCCCGCGGCTGCTGTGCACAACGCCGCGCTGGTTACCGTGACCGACGACCTGCTCCACGTGCAGGCCGGTCACTCCCGCCTCGATCAAGGCCAATTTGACCGGTTCGAGTTTCTCAGGCCGGATAATGGCTTCGATTTCTTCATTACCATGGGGCTACTCCTCCCCCGCAGCGGTCACGCTGGTCGGTTCCGGAGTGGCGTCCGGGGTGCCCGACACCATCGTCGAGACGCCCCCAGAGTAGAACCCCGGCTCGTCGAACTGATAGGCCGGCTCGTCATGCTCACTACGGTCGAGACCGGCGAGTTCTTCGTCCTCCTCGACCCGGACCGCCATGAAATGCTTAATTCCGAGCATGATTAGCCCGGATATCACGAAGGACCAGCCCAAGGCCGCCCCCATCGCGCCAAGCTGACGCCAGAGTAGGTCGAAGCTGCCCTCGACGAGGCCGTTCGCACCGCCTGTATAGGCTGCGACTGCAAAGAGTCCGGTGGCGAACGCACCCCAGAGCCCGCCTACACCGTGCACCGCGAAGACGTCGAGCGTGTCGTCCAACTCTTTCACGCGGTGGAGTAGGCGAATCGTGTAGAAGCCGAAGAGACTCGCACCGGCACCGATGATCAGGGCGGGGAAGATGTTGCCGTAGTGGTCGAGGTCCGGCCAGGTGCCGACGAAACCGGCGGCCGGCGTAATCGCCACCAGGCCGGCCACCGCACCGATGCACGCGCCGACGATCGACGGCTTCCCACTCTTCCACCAGGTTAGTCCCATCCAGGTGATGGCGCCCATCGCGGCGGCAGTGTTGGTCTGCACAAACGCGTTGGCCGCGAAGCCATCGGCAGCGAGTGCTGAGCCGGCGTTGAAGCCGAACCAGCCGAACCAGAGCAGACCCGTGCCGAGCACGACTTTCGGAACGTCGTGCACGATGTTGCGCGTGACGCCGCGCCGCCGACCGATGACCAACGCTGCCGCAACGGCAGCGGCCCCGGCGTTAATGTGCACCACCGTGCCGCCCGCGTAGTCCAATGCGCCCAACTCCGTTGCAATCCAGCCGCCGCCCCAGACCCAATGAGCGAGTGGTGCGTAGACGAACGTGACCCAGAGCACGGTGAAGACGAGCAGCGAGCTGAACTTCACCCGCTGCACGAGCGCGCCTGTAATGAGGGCCGGTGTGATGATGGCAAACATCATCTGGAACGCCATGAAGACGAGCGGCGGGATTGTGCCGCCGTCGGGACCGGGGTCCATTCCGACTCCGCGCAATCCGAAGTTTTGCAAGTCGCCGACGAAGCCACCGACATCATTGCCGAAGGCCAAGCTGTAGCCCCACAGCACCCATACGACGCTGACGACCATCATCATCGCGAAAGACTGCATGATGGTGTTCGCCGCGCTTTTGCTGGGGACCAACCCGCTGTAGAAGAAAGCCAAGCCCGGCGTCATCAGCAGCACAAGTGCAGATGCCGTCAGGACCCAAGCCGTATCTCCGGTATCGATCATGGGACCCCTCCAAGTATCGCGACGACGCGGAACACGCCGCCACTCGCGAATCGGTTGTAGGGCAAGTCTGGTCCTACGGGGTCTCATCCGGAAGGGGGAAGCGGTTACATTCAGATGAACAGTGCATTACTGCGGCAGCAGGGTTCTTGATGCGGCCCGTGACTGCGGTCTGGACCATCCCGGCCGCTCGCCAGCCGGGGCCGGTGATAGACTGTCGCCTATGGCGGCGCTCACCCCCACGACCGAGGACTATCTGCAGGCGATCGACGCAATCCGCGACGAGGCCGGTGACGTTCGCGCCGCACGATTGGCGGAGCGGCTGGGCGTCTCGGCTGCCTCCGTCTCCCAAACGCTGGAGCGGATGAAGGAGCAGCAGCTGGTCGAGGTCGCCGCCGATCACCGCATCCATCTGACCGCGGGTGGGCGCGAAGCGGCCGACTCCATCAACCGCCGTCACCGTCTGACCGAGCGTTTCCTCGTCGACATGTTGGGCCTGGACTGGGTCTCCGCTCACCAGGAGGCGCATCGACTCGAACACGCCATCAGCGACGATGTCGAAGCGCGTCTCTCGGCGCTGCTGGATCACCCCCAGACATGCCCGCACGGCGCGCCCATTCCTGGCAACTTCCCCGCCGGCGGCGACGCCGCCTGGCGCCGGCTCTCGTTCTTCCAGAGCGACGAGCGGGGTGAAATCGCCCGCATCTCCGAGGCGATCGAGGACGACACCGCCCTGCTGCGTTTCTGTGACGAGAAGAACATCCGCCCTCAGGCCCGCTTCCGTGTCGTGGAGGTGGGCCCGGACGGCGTCTACACGCTGGAGACCGAGGGTGGCGCGGTCGCGATCAGCGATCGCATGACCGGCCACATCTTCTGCGTCGCCATTTGATCGCTTGCAACGCGATCGCGGGTGCGAGGGCATACGACCCGGCGCTCAGCGGCTCGCCGCTCGTTCGCTAGGCTCTTTCGGATAGGAGAGCCCGCATGTCCGCCAGCGCCCCCGACGATCACGCCGTTTCCCGGGACCTGACGGGCCGCACTGCTCTCGTGACCGGTGGTTCGCGCGGCATTGGGCGTGCGATCGCACTCGAACTGGCGGCCCACGGTGCCGACATCGCAATCAACTACATCTCCCGGGCCGATGGTGCCCAGGAGACGGCGGCGGCGGCGGTTGCCTTCGGAGTGCAGGCCCACGTCGTGCAGTGCGATGTGGCCGACGCCGACGCCGTGGCTGCCATGGTCAAGGAGATCGACGCGGAGCTCGCGGCCCCGGACATTGTGGTCAATAACGCGGGAAT
>CAUYZA010000331.1:0-3617 GCA_963577225.1 Dehalococcoidia bacterium
GATCGCGCCACGGACATCGAGGTCACCGTGAGCCCGCGCGGCTTCCTCGGTACATTCGTCGCCTCGTCGCTGCCCTGCGAGTTCGCGCCCGACGGGGTGCTCGTCTGCACGCTCGGCCAGACACTAGCGAAGAACTCCCGCACGACGGTGACCTTAACCTACAAGACATCGTTCTCAGGCTCCTTCGTGATCGATGTCGGCGTCCGCTCCACGACCGGCGGCGACACGAACGGCGCCAACAACAACAAGACGACGGCCACGACAGTCATCGACCCCGACGAATAGCCGGCTTCCCCCAGTCGTCTTCAGGCAAGCCCCTCGCGCTGACTGCCTGAGTCACCGCCCGCTAGATTGTCCCAACTTGAGTCGCGCGGCCCCGTCGCGCCCATGCAACAGCCGCTCGACGTCACCGCCGCGGGAGGAATCCACATGAGCTGGCAACCCGAAGTCGATCAGATCGCGAAACGCCTCGAACTGGCCAAGCGCCTCGGCGGCGAGGAGCGGGTTCAGCGCCAACACGACTTCGGCAAGCTGACCATCCGCGAACGCGTGGACGGCGTGCTCGACGCCGACAGCTTCCAGGAGATCGGCGGCCTCTCCGGCCTCGGCACCTACGAGGACGGCGAGCTGGCCGACTTCACGCCGGCCCCGTTCGTCGGCGGCCTGGGCAAAATCGACGGCCGCTGGGTCGTCGTCGCGGGCGAGGACTTCACCGTGGGCGGCGGCTCCGCCGCGATGACGCAGGAGCGTTCCAAGGCCGGCTTCTTCGAGGACATGGCGCGCGAATACCGCATCCCGCTGATCCTCTTCCTCGACGGCGCGGGCGCCAACGTCGCCACCACCGGCGACCATGGCTACTCCCATGTGCCCTCATCGCCCGACGTCTTCGGCCACCTGATCAAGGCCGGGCGTGAGGTCCCGTGCATCGGCGCCGTCGTCGGCTCGATCGCCGGCGCGGTCGCGGCCCGCGCCATGCTCTGCCACTTCACCGTCATGACGGAGGAGAGCGGCGCCATGTTCGCCGCCGGGCCGCCCGTCGTCCGACGCGCCATCGGCACCGACGTCACCAAAGCCGAGTTGGGCGGCGTCGAGGTCCACGTCAAGCAATCAGGCGCCGTCGAGAACGCCGCCGCCGACGAGCCCGACGCGTTCAACCAGATCCGCAAGTACCTCTCGTACTTCCCCGACAACGTCTTCGAGCTCCCGCCGATCCTCGAGACCGACGACCCCCCGGACCGCGAGGAGGAGGAGTTGCTCAGCATCATCCCGCGCAACCGCGCCCGCCCCTACAACATGCGCAAGCTGGTCCGCCTGCTCGTCGACGACGCCGACTTCTTCGAGATTCAGCCGGAGTGGGGCAAGACGACAATCGCGATCCTGGCTCGCGTCGGCGGACGGCCGGTCGGCATCGTCGCCAACGACCCCCGACTCCAAGGCGGCGCCATGTCAGACGCCTCCGCCGACAAGCAGGGCCACTTCATTGAGCTTTGCGACCACTTCCACATCCCCGTCGTCTTCATCGCCGACGTGCCGGGCTTCATGATCGGCCCTCAAGCCGAAGCGCGGGGCACGCTGCGTCACGGCATGCGCGCCTTCTGGGCCACCTACAACGCGACCGTGCCGATCTTCACCGTCGTTGTGCGAAAGAACTACGGAATGGCCGGCCAGGCCACCGCCCACTCCGGCCGGCTCAACTTCCGCGTCGGCTGGCCCAGCGGCGAATGGGGTTCGATCCCGATCGAAGGCGGCGTCGACGCCGCCTACCGACGCGAGATCGCCAACGCGCCCGACCCGGACAAGCGACGCGCGGAGATCGAGCACGAGCTGTCACAGTTCCGCGACGTGTTCCGCACTGCCGAGGCGTTCGGCATCGAGGACATCATCGACCCGCGCAAGACGCGCTGGCACATCGCCCGCTTCCTCGAGATCGCATACAAGTCGCTGCCGGCGGAGCTGGGCGTCAAAACCAAGTCGGGCGTGCGTCCATAGGCGTGTTCAAGTGGGCCACAACGCGACAACGCCCGGAGGACACTCCTCCGGGCGTTTCGTAATTGCTGGGATCTCCTGCGCACTTCCGCTACCGCGACTTCGAGCACCTGTGCTCAGCATCGCCTACGTTCCCGGAATCCGGTCAGCCAGGCTTGTGGTTCCCGGCTCGCGGAAGAGCGCTCGGATACTTCGCAGGGATCATGCTCCTCCTTCCCGTCTCCTCCGACCCTCTTGCTCTCTGCGATACAAGACTGTCACCCCGGCCCCGGCCCGTCATCGGATCCGGACCCGATGACAACGACCCGTTGACTACGACGATTCGAGCCTAGGGCCGCCTCCGACGCCGCTCGCACAGCCGACCCGCCTACGCCTGGCCGTGCGATAGCATGGCACCCAACCGAAGCAAGGCCGAACGAAACCCCAACGAAGTAATGTCAAACGACGCAATGCCAAACGACCCCGCCTCAAACGAACCGGTCGGAGTCCTCATCGTCGGTGCCGGCGCATCCGGCGGCGCCTTCGCCTGGAGCATCGCCGACGCCGGGATGAGCGTCCTCTGCCTGGAGCAAGGGCCTTGGATGAAGCAGTCCGACTTCCCCACCAACAACATGGACTGGGAAACGCGCGCCCAGACCGCCTTCTCCCCCAGCCCCAACATCCGCGGCCTCGACGCCGACTACCCGGTCAACGAGGACGAGACGCCGATCACCCCGCTCATGTTCAACGCGGTCGGCGGCAGCACCATCCTCTGGGCCGCCCACTTCCCGCGCTTCACGCCCCGCGACTTCCGCGTCCGCAGCGACGACGGTGTCGCCGACGACTGGCCGATCGACTACGAAACGCTCGACCCCTACTTCGCTCAGAACGACCGCATGATGGGCGTCTCAGGCCTGGCCGGTGACCCCGCCTACCCCGCGCACGAGCCACCGCTGCCCGCGCTCCCCTTCGGCGCGACCGGCAACGCCCTGGCCCGCGGCTTCGACAAGCTGGGCTGGCACTGGTGGCCCTCGGACAGCGCCATCATCTCCCGCGAATACGAAGGCCGCGAAGCCTGCATCAATCTCGGTGCCTGCACCAGCGGCTGCTCGCATGGCGCCAAAGCCAGCACCGACATCACCTACTGGCCCGTCGCTCAGCGCAAAGGTGTGGAAATCCGCACCGGCTGCCGGGTCCGCGAAATCACCGTCGGCGACGACGGTATGGCGAACGGCGTCCTCTACTACGACGAGGACGGCAACCTGCAGGAACAGAAGGCGGAGATCGTCGTGCTCGCCTGCAACGGCATCGGCACGCCGCGCCTGCTGCTCAACTCCAAGAGCGAGCACCACCCCGACGGCCTCGCCAACAGCAGCGGCCTCGTGGGCAAGAACCTCATGTTCCATCCTTACGCCATGATCATGGGCATCTTCGACGATCCGCTGCCCGATCGCGGGCCCGTTGGCTGCTCGATCTGGAGCCACGAGTTCTATCAAACCGACCGGTCGCGCGGCTTCGTCCGCGGCTACTCGTACGAGGCCATTCGCGGCTTCGCCCCTGCCCAGGCCGCCCTCTTCGGCTCGGTCAGTGGACGCATCCCCTGGGGCGCCGACCATCACGACGCCTACGGCCGCTTCTACAACCACACCGCC
>CAUYZA010000332.1:0-3613 GCA_963577225.1 Dehalococcoidia bacterium
TCAACCATCTCATCCGCCGTCCGCTGGACGAACTCAACCTGGGCCCGTTCTACGGCTGCTACATCCTGCGTCCGGAGCGCGTGCTGGGCTTCGACGAGCACCCGCACCGTCGCGACAGCCTGGAGGCGGTGATCAAGCTGGTCGGGGCGACCAGCGTCACCTACGACGGCATGACGAAGTGCTGTGGCTTCCCGATCCTGACGACGAACCGCAAGAACTCGCTGACCATGACCGGCACGCACGTCGCGGAGGCCACGGACCGGGGTGCGGACGCCCTCGTCACCCCCTGCCCGCTCTGCCATCTCAATCTCGACGCGCAGCAGCCCGACGCCGCCAAGATGGTCAACCGCAAGCTCGACCTGCCGATCCTGCACGTCCCCCAACTGATTGGCCTCGCCATGGGCCTTGACCCCGAGGATCTCGGCCTCAACCGCCACGTTGTCGACACCAAGGCTCTGCTGGCCAAGGTCGGTGCCTAGGATCGCGCATACGCTCGGGTCGTCTTCCGCACAGTCGCGATCCGAATCCTCAGCCGAACTGCGCCCCATCGATCCATGAGCCCACCCCATCTGCGTACTTCCCGCCGTTGGGCCCGGAAGTCGTTGGTCAGGCCCGCCATGTTAAAAAAACGACGCCGGCCTTGGAGGGCCGGCGTCGCTTTTGGGGTCCGTGGAGGGCGGTAGGCCGCTGTTCGTTCCCTCACAAGTGAGGGAGGCGGGCGGGGTGACGGTACTTGCGACTTACCTAACCTTGGCCCTCCATGAAGCGAAACGATCGCCCGCCGAGGCTGGTTCCCAGCCGCAGGCAATGTTCCGGTAATAACTTCACATAACTTAGTCCAAGATCTGGACGAGGATGCCCAACCACCACATGTGGGGTGCGCTAGTACGTGCCACCCAGCTTGTTGTGGTCCCACGAAATGACCCGCTTGGCGTGCACGCGAACGACCGCGCGCTTCGCCGCTTGCTTGCGCTGCACGTCGCTCGGCATCATGGCGGCGTCGCCGTTGCCGTCCCCGCCACCCCGCTTCACTCCGATCGCGGCCATCACCTGGAGCACGAGGTCGGGGTCGCCCTGGATCACTTCCGCGTCGCCTTCGACCACCAGGCCGCGCAGTTCCTGATACTGCTCGCCGCTCTCAAGCATGCACGTGATCCGCGGGTCGCGCTCGAGATTGAGCAACTTCTGGGCCTTAGCGAAGGTGGTGAAGTGGATCTCCCCGTCGATCATGCCGTACCACATCGCCACCAGATGCGGGTACCCCTGGGTGCCGATCGACGCCACTTGCAGCGTCCAACCCGCGGCCAGGAACTCCTCCTGCTCCTCCGGCGTCATCTCGATCTGGCTGCGGCGGCTGGGCATCGTGGCGTCCTTCTCTGTGCGGTATGGCGTCACGCTACCCGTCTGCCTCGTGGTGGGGAAGCGGCTGAAGCAGGGACGCGCGAGGGCGGGGGACTAGGGGTGTGTCATCTGCTCGGGCTGGATCCACTCGGCGAACTGCTCTTCGCTCATCAGCCCGAGCTCGAGTCCAGCCTCGCGCAGCGTCGTTCCGTCGGCGTGGGCCTTCTTCGCGATCTTGGCCGCGTTGTCGTAGCCGATGTGCGGGTTGAGCGCCGTCACGAGCATCAGGGACGAGCGCATCAGCTGGTCGATCTGCGCTTCGTTCGCCTCGATCCCCACCACGCAGTTGTCCGTGAACGAGACCGATCCGTCGGCCAGCAGCTTGATCGACTGCAGATTGTTGTAGGCGATCAGCGGCTTGAAGACGTTCAGTTCGAAGTGGCCCGTGGCTCCGCCGAAGTTGACTGCGACGTCGTTACCGAAGACCTGGGCGCAGACCATCGTCAACGCCTCCGACTGCGTCGGGTTGACCTTGCCGGGCATGATGCTGGAGCCGGGTTCGTTGGCGGGCAGGATCAGCTCGCCCAGGCCGGCGCGAGGGCCGGAGCCGAGCAGGCGCACGTCGTTGGCGATCTTCATCAGCGACGCGGCGATGGTCTTCAGTTGCCCCGACAGCTCGACCTGCGCGTCGTGCGCGGCCAGTGCCTCGAACTTGTTCGGCGCGGTGACGAAGGGCAGCTCCGTGAGCGTGCTGATCTCCTGCGCGACCTTGACGGCGTAGTCCGGGTGCGAGTTGAGTCCGGTGCCGACGGCGGTGCCGCCCAGCGCCAGCTCGTAGACGCGCGGCAGCGTGCTCTCCGCGCGCAAAATCCCGTAGTTGATCTGCTGCACGTAGCCGGAGAACTCCTGCCCCAGCGTCAGGGGCACGGCGTCCATCAGATGGGTGCGCCCGATCTTGACGATGCCCTCGAACGCCGTTGACTTGGCCTGGAGCGCGTCGTGCAGGTGGTGCAGCGCCGGGATCAGCTCGTTGTGCACCTGTTCGCCCGTCGCGACGGACATCGCGCCGGGGAAGACATCGTTCGACGACTGTGACATGTTGACGTGGTCGTTGGGGTGGACGGGCTCCTTGGAGCCGACCGTGCCGCCCAGGATCTCGATCGCGCGATTCGAGATCACCTCGTTGGCGTTCATGTTGCTCTGGGTGCCGGAGCCGGTCTGCCAGACGACGAGCGGGAAGTGGTCGTCCAGAGTGCCGTCGATCACCTCTTGCGCGGCCTGGCGGATCGCGTTCGCGAGTTCGCCGTCGAGCTTGCCCAGCGATTCGTTGACGGAGGCGGAGGCGTGCTTGACGATGCCCATGGCGCGGATGATGGCGCGCGGCATGCGCTCGCCACCGATCTTGAAGTTCTGCAGCGAGCGTTGGGTTTGTGCGCCCCAGTAGCGGTCCGACGCGACCGCCACCTCACCCATCGAGTCTGTTTCGATCCGCACCTCGGCCATGGTTGGCTCCTTCGCTCAGAGACAAGTCGGCTGGGTTGAGTTCTTGGTCGCGCGCTACCCGGCCTGGCGCTCCAGACGCGCCATGTCCTTGACCAAACTGTTCACCGATCCCGCGGACTTGCGTAGTGCGCGCTTTTCGTCCGCCGTGAGCTTGATCTCCATGATCTGCTCGATCCCGCCCGCGCCCAGCTTGACCGGCACGCCGACGTAGAGATTCTTGATCCCGTACTGCCCGGTGAGGAACGCGGCACAAGGCAGGATCCGCTTCTTGTCGAGCACGATCGCGTCGACCATCTCCGCCACGGCGGCGGACGGCGCGTAGAACGCGCTGCCGGTCTTCAGCAGCCCCACGATCTCGGCGCCGCCGTCGCGCGTGCGCTGGATGATCTGGTCCAGCTGTTTGCGCGGCATCAGTTCCGCAACGGGGATCCCCGCCACGGTGGTGTAGGAGGCAAGCGGGACCATGGTGTCGCCATGGCCGCCCAGCACGTAGGCGTTGACGTCGGCGACGGAGACGTCTAGCGCCTCCGCGACGAACGAGCGATAGCGTGCCGTGTCGAGAATGCCCGCCATGCCCAGCACGCGCTTGGCTGGGAGCTTGCTCGCCTTCAGCGCGACGTGGCACATCGCATCGAGCGGGTTGCTGACCACGATGATCACGGCTTTGGGGGAGCGGGCGACGACCTTTTCCGTCACCTCGGCGACGATGCCCATGTTGATCGCCAACAGGTCGTCGCGGCTCATGCCCGGACGGCGGGCGATGCCCGAC
>CAUYZA010000333.1:0-3610 GCA_963577225.1 Dehalococcoidia bacterium
CTCTGGTTCCCGGCTCCGTCGGGCTACGAGGCGCTTGACTTCCTCTCCGCCATCGCTGACCAGGTCGCCGCCAAGGTGGCCACCCGTATGAAGGCCCCAACTCAGCCACTGCGCAACATCTACGCCCTCCTTCTCTTCGTCGCGCTCACGACCACTTCGATAAGCTTCTTCTTCAACCCCGTCCCCGGCGCCACCCCGGAGCAGGACGCCGTCGCCGCCGCGATCGCCGCATCCCTTCTGCTCGCCGCGTTCCTCCTGCTCGAACTGCGGTACCGGCTCAACGTCCGCACCCTGGACGGACACGCCGCCCTCCTAGCCAGCCGGCTTCGCGAGCGCGTCCGCTTCGCGACCAACGTCTCCAAATCCAGCGAAACCAGTGCCTCCTTCGGTCGCTCCTTCAGCGCCGGGCTCAAGCAATCGCATCAGCGCAGCCTCGTGGAACGGCCCCTCACGGTCGCCGCCCTCGTCCAGGACTTCCGCGAACTCGCCCGCAGCGTCGTCTGCGCCGGCCCCCGCGTCGCCATCGGCATCGACGAACTCGACAAGGTCAACGACACCGAACGCGTCCGCAGCCTCCTGCGCGAAGTCAAGGCCATCTTCGAAGTCCCCGGCGTCTACTACTTCGTCTCCATCTCGGACGAGGCCGCCCACAACTTCGACATGGGCGCCGTCGGCGTCCGTGACGAGTTCCACAGCTCCTTCTACACCGTGATCAACCTGAAACCGATGTCCGTCGAGGACTGCACCGGTCTCCTCCAGCTACGCAAGGTTGTCCTAGACCTGGACGTTCTTACCGGCCTCTCCGTCATCTCCGGTGGCAACCCGCGCGAACTCGTCCGCCTCGCCGAGCGCGTCGTCGCTATGCTCGACACCCCCGACCTTGCACTGGCCCTCGCCACCTGCCTCCGCTCCGAATCCGAAGCCCTCCAGCGCGAGTGTGCCGAAACTCCCGGGCTGGACCCTCAGATCGTCGGCGGCGCGTACAAGGCGTTGGAACTCCGAAGCTTCGCCTCCAGCAAAGACTTCGAGAGCCTCTTGCGATCTCTGTTCGACACGAAGCAATGGCACGGCCCTTGGCGCGCCGCCGAGCTGTTGGGCGCCTCTCCTGGCAAGCCAATCCTCAGCGACGTCGAGTCGATTCGACTCGGTGAACTCCTCACCCCCTGGGAGCAACGGCTGCGCGAAAAGTGGCAGCGGCTGCTCGTCCGCCTCGCCATCTCGGCCCTCCTCTTGCGCCTCGGACCGGCGCCGGACACTCCGGGCGACGCGCCGATCAGCCGGGGCGACAGTGACCGCCTGCAAGTCGTCGCGAGCACCGCCACCCAGTCCGCCGCCGCCGCTCGAGCGATGCTCCTCTCCCAGATCCAGGCCCCCCTGACCAGCGACACCCAGCAGGAGTCCTTCGCCCGCACAGCGCTGCTAGACTGGACGGCGGCCGAGCGCAAGCGCACGAGCCCGCAAGGCACGGTCGCGATAGCCGCCGTCAGCTCTCCCTGAATCCCGGCCTTCCTCGTCGCTATCCCGCCGCTATCCTGCCTCCGCAATCACCCCAACCCTCCCAAAGGAACCACAAAATGGAACACCGACAGATCGGCAACACCGACCTCACCGTCTCCGCCCTCGGCTTCGGAACCTGGGAGATGAGCACCACTTCCTACGGCGAAATCGACATCGACGACGCCTCCAACGCCGTCGCCGCCGCCATCGGCCACGGCATCACCCTCTTCGACACCGCCGAGGTCTACGGCCCCAACCACTCCGAAGAGATCCTGGCCAAAGCGCTGGGCGCCCGCCGCCAGGAGATCACCCTCGTCACCAAAGTCGGTTTCGAGTACGACGGCGACAAGGTCCTCGGCCGCAACTCCCAAGCCGCCCACATCACCGAACACACCGAGGGCTGCCTGCGTCGACTCAACACCGACGTGATCGACCTCATGCTGATTCACTGGCCCGACCACGACACCCCCTTCGACGAAACCATGGGCGCCCTCGAACGGCTCAAGGCGGACGGCAAGATCCGCCACTACGGCGTCTCCAACTTCACCGTCGAGATGATGAAAGAGTGCGAACAGAGCGGGCACCTCGCAGCCAACCAGGTCGGCTACCACCTCTTCGACCGGCGCATGGAGGCCGAGGTCCTGCCCTATTGCCTCGAATCACAGACCGGCTTCATGGCCTACGGCAGCCTCGGCTTCGGCCTGCTCAGCGGCGCCTTCACGCCCGAAACCACCTTCGTCGATTGGGATTGGCGTAGCCGCGGCAAGGCCTTCGAGCTCCCCCTCTTCGAACAGGAGCACTTCCTCAAGGAGCTACGCGTGGGAGAGCGACTTAAAGAGTTCGCCGCCGGCTACGACAAGACCCTGCCCCAACTCGCCCTCGCCTGGGTCCTCGGCAACCCCGCCGTCTCCGTCGCCCTCGTCGGCATGCGCAACGAGCACGAACTGACCGAGAACATCGCCGCCATCGACTGGCGTCTCAGCGACGACGATCGCGCCACGATCGACAAGATCTTCGAAGAAGAAGGCGTCCCCACCTACGTCGATACGGCCCAAGCGGTCTAGGAGCAGCGCCTGCGGCGCGCTAGTTCAAAACCCGCTGAAACCCGTCGCCCGTGTTGCTCAACACGTAGCGCAACCGCGTGCAGCCCGTGCCATCGCAGATCAGCTCCTCGAACGAGATATCCCGCAGCCCGTCCGCGTTCACGTCCGCCACCGACGTCACCACGATCCCCGTCCGACCGAACTCGGCCCCGAACGACTGCTCGACCTGGTCGTGGTCGTACACGATCCGGAAGCGTCCCGGCGCCTCGGGCAGAGGCTCGTACACCACCAAGTTGCTGTAGCCCGTCGCCCGATCGCCGGGCGGGTCCGTGTAAATGATTACGACCGTCGAGCGCCCGTCGTTCGGCAGCAAAGCATCACCGTCCGTGTCCACCAGGTTGAGCCGGAACCCGCCCGACACCGGGGGCATCCCCCAGGCCACAAACAGCGGCACGATCGCCTCCACGCTGGTGCGCGTTTGCAGCCACGGCAGCGCCACCCGTCCGAAGTCGGCGAAATCGTCCGGCCGAGGCGGGATATCCTCCACATCGACGGCCGGGCTCGTCTGCGCAAACTCGCTCGGTTGCAGCAGCAGGTCCGTCCGGTCGCGCGTCTCCGCTGGCTCCTCCTCCGTATCAGCATCCGGCGCCGGCTCGTCCGCCTCGGCGTCCTGGTCCGCGTCGGCGTCCTCCGGCTCATCGACTTCTGCCGGGGGCTCATCCGCATCGACGGGAGCGTCGGCGTCCGCGCTTCCTTCATCGCCGTCCTGGCCCGCTGCCCCCCCCTCGGGCACGGTGTCGGGCTCGGCATCGATATCGCCATCGATGTCGGCCGCCGACGGCGTCGGGTCGAGCTCCGCCTGCGCGGCCTGCCCACCGTCGCCATCGCCGCCGCTGCACGCCCCGATTACAAGCGCGAGCAACAGCGCGACGCCAAAGATCAAAGTGCGTACTCGGATTCTGTGGCCTCCGACCTGTCTCAGACAGCGTATTACGCAAGCGCGACCCAGCCCATCCCATGCGACCCCCCCAACGCAGCTCCGAGACCAAGCCCGCATAGGGCTAGACGAA
>CAUYZA010000334.1:0-3567 GCA_963577225.1 Dehalococcoidia bacterium
AACGCTGGGACGACCGGCATCGCCTCGGCGGGTAAGAACCCTGCGGGCCGGGTTCGTTCGGACAGCTCCGATCGACGCAACATTCTTGGAGGGGACTGATGATGGAGACCTTGTTCTCACACTTGGTCGTGGGCGTGTTTGGCGCGGGTGTGATTTGATGGATCGACCGGCCGAGTCGCCGGCAGTTCAAGCTGATCCTCACGGCGCTGTCCGAGGGGAAGAAAGAGGGCAAGGATTGGCGGCTGGTCACCGACAAAGAAGGCGGCCGCACGCAAGACACCGGCGTCGCGCACCAAGGCGACAAAGAAGAGCGCATCCAGTGAACCGATAGACACGAAGAAGCAGGCGCCGAAGCAGACTCGCAAGGCCATGTCGGCTAGCGGCCGCAAGGCCATAGCACGGCGAATGAAGGAAACCTGGGCAAAGAGAAGGAAGGCTGGCTCGTGACCGGCGGTCTTGCGATCACCAACCAGAGCTGGCAAGAGGTGATGGGTGCCTGAAGCGGCCGATAGGCTCGTCGCAATCGAAGGCGGAGTTCATCTGTGCAACGTCAACTGACGACGCCATTCCAAGGAGGGACCGTGCTCACCCGCAGAATTTTCCTGTCACTCGTTGCGGGCAGTGTCGCCGCATCCCGGTTTGCGTTCGCACAGCCGGCGTCCCAAAAAATTGCCCTATACGCCAACGTCGGGCCCGATCTCACGCACTATGACGTTGACGTCGCAGGCGCGGCGCTGATCAGGCAGTCCACGGTCACGCTGCCGGCGCGGGTGCAATACGCCTGGCCCCATGTCTCGAGGCGCTATCTCTACGTGGCTTCCAGCAGCAGCGCGCCTGGCTACGGTCAGACCGGAACCGAGCATCACATCACCGCGTTTCGCATCGATCCGACAAGTGGCGCGCTCACGCCGCACGGTGAGCCGATACGCTTGCCGACGCGCCCCATCCACATGTCCACGGATATGCCATCGGAGAATATCCTGGTGGCGTTCAACAACCCGAGCGCACTGCGTGTCTACCGCATCAATCGGGACTTTACGCCGGGAGAAGAGGTAAGACAGCCGGGCCCCATAGATGCCGGCATCTACGCCCATCAGGTGCGCGTGACGCCCGACAATCGACTGGCGATTCTGGTCGCTCGCGGCAACGAAGGCACGCCCGCCCGGGCGGAAGACCCCGGCGCCTTGAAGGTGTTCGACTACCGGAGCGGCGTGCTGACCAACGGCGTGACCATCGCGCCCAATGGCGGGAAGGAGTTCGGCCCCCGGCACCTCGATTTTCATCCGACCAAGCCGTGGATCTACGTGTCGATCGAAACGCAAAACAAGATGTACACCTACATGATGGAAGGCGGCACGATTGCCCCGGAGATCGCGTTCCGCGCGGACACGCTTGCTGACCCGCAGACCATCAGGGCGCGGCAGGCGGCAAGCACGGTGCACGTGCATCCGAACGGCCGGTTTCTATACGGAGCCAACCGGGCCCAGGCCACGAACGAGATCGAGGGCAAGCAGGTCTTCGTCGGCGGCGAGAACAACATCGTGGTGTACTCGATCGACCAATCCACCGGCGAGCCGACCGCCATCCAGCACATCGAAACCCGGGCCATACACCCGCGCACCTTTCACATCGACCCGGGAGGACGCATGCTGGTCGCACAGCACAATCTGCCGGTGAATGTGAGAGCCGACGGTGGGATACGGCTAGCGCCGGCCGGCCTGTCGGTATTCCGTATCGGCGATGACGGCAAGCTCACCTACGTGCGTAAGTACGACATCGATGTCGGCGACACGACCATGTTCTGGATGGGCATGGTGCCGCTGTAGACGCCTCGAAGCGCAATAACCTAAGCTGTCAGGCGCTCTTCTTGAGCACGCCGGCCATCCTCGCCAAAGAACGCGTATCAGGAACGCGAGACGATGTGGAATGACCACCAGCTGTCCGGTCGCGGGGTGTCGAGCGAGGGAGGCTCTCCGCCGCCGCCGGGCTGCCGGGCTTGTACCGCCGGCTTCTGCAGTTTTTGCATCCGGGCCGCCCAGACCTGGTTGAGTCGGCTCTGGTCCATCTCCCGGTTGAGATGGACGGCGTAGACCACGCCATCCAGACGCAACCGGCCCGGCTCATCCGCCCCCACTCGCGGGCACCAATATTTGTTGTCGCCAAAGGAGCAGCTGATAAAGAGGTCACCGTCCGGCGTCGCCATGCAGTTCACGTTCACCGCATGGGGCCGCAACATGATGCTGATCTGAATCTGACACAGCGAAACGTCGTTCGCGAAGCTCCAGTCGGTGACGGGGGTGTCATGCGAATCGCCCAGCAGCACGAAGCCCGGCATTGTCTCGCAAGGACATGTCGTGGTCCAGACGACGCCGCCCCCCACGAGCACCAGGCCCAGCGTGGCCGCCACGCCCAGGAGAATCTTCTTGACGGTCTTCGCACGTGTGCCGGCGGTCCCTTGCGCTACGCTCATCGTCACCCTCCTCGACTCCCCGAGCCACCGAGCCCGACCACTGATGGTCGATACCCGCCAAGACTACCGCAATACCGGGATCCGGGTCGCCGGGCACCGCGAGCGGCGACGTAGAATGCTCGTGCATCTTCGAACCGTAGAACTGGAGGCTCACGCATGTTCGATCGGCTGCCTACTCCGACCGGCCGCTGGCCGGCTGTCGCCGTCATGCTCGCCTGCGTCTGCGCCGGTGCGAGTGCTCCCGCGTCCAGCCAACCTGCGGGCGAGACCACGGTGCTCCGCGGGGCGCACATCCTCGACGGGCGCGGCGAGGTGCTCGCGGACCGCGATCTGGTAGTGCGCGACGGACGGATCGCCGAGATAGTGCCACGTGGGACCGCCAGGGGAGACCGCGTCTACGACCTGACGGCCGTGACGGTGCTGCCGGGCTACATCGACACCCACGTACACATCGGAAACCACTTCGACGACGACGGCAAGGTGCACCGGCAGGCGGTCGACCCCAGCGTCGCCCACGCGACGCTGCACGGGGCGGAAAACGCGTTCCGCACACTGATGAACGGCATCACCACGATGCAAAGCCTGGGCTCGCCGCGAGACGCCGAGCTGCGGGCGTGGATCGACCGTGGCGAGATTCCCGCCCCTCGGCTGCTATCGTCGCTCGGCGCCGTGAACGAGAACACCGGCACCCCGGACGAGATCCGGGCCTATGTGCGTGGTCGCGCCGCCGCCGGCGCCGACGTCATCAAGGTCTTCGCGTCGACGAGCATCCGGTTCGGCGGGGTCACCAACCTGACCGCCGCCCAGCTCGACGCCGCCTGCGGGGAGGCGACCGCCCAGGGGCTGCGGTCGGTCGTCCACCTGCATCGGTCCGACGCGCTACGGATGGTCGCCGACGCCGGGTGCACTCAGGTCGAGCACGGCTGGATGCTCGAGCCGGGCGACGTCCAGGTGTTCGTCGACAGCGGGATGTATCTCGGCAATCAGATCGATCTGCTCTTCCGCAACTATGCCGAGCGTGGCAACCGCTACGCCGGGGTCGGTGGCTACACCATGGAAGGCTTCGCCACCCTGCAGGCGGCCCGGCCGGGCGCCCT
>CAUYZA010000335.1:0-3558 GCA_963577225.1 Dehalococcoidia bacterium
CCCGAAATCGACCGCCCAGCGCTCACCATACCCGCGAGACCCACGCCGCAAGCAAAGGGGCGGCCCCGTGGCCGCCCCTCAATCTCGAAACTGGGTCTGGGGACTAATCGCCGGCGGCGGCAGGAGCCTCCAGGACAACCTTGTTCGTGGCCGGGTCAATCTCGAACGGGCTCCTGAGGTCAAGCTCCTCGCCGATCTCGCGGATGGCCGGGAGAACCTCTTCGCCCATCAGCTTGAGGCTGCGCATGGAGTCCTCGTGGGTCATGGCGCCGTCACCGTCCCAGAAGAAGATGCTGCCGGGGCGCAGGGTTTCGAGCACGTGGCGAATCTTGGGAATGACCGTCTTGGGCGTGCCCGTGATGATCGTGTAGCGCTCCTTCTGGGAGTCGTAGGAGCCGAAGCCGTCGGCCGCATCCTGCTTGTCCGCGTCGATCTGGTCCGACGTGGCGCCACCAAGCTTCTTTGCGTCCTCACCTCGCCCGCGAGCCGTGGCAGCAGCGAAGCTGGCGACCGTGGGCAGCACGGCCGTGCGGGAGGTCATGCCCGGCAGATTCTGCAGATTCGCCTGGACGGCTCCCTGATTGCCCTCCAGGAAGGGGTTGCTGGGGCCCTGGATGAACTTGCGGCCGACCTCATCGGCCAACTCATCGGTCTCATCCACGTGGACCTTGAAGAGGTAGCTGTGGTGCTGCGTTCCGGCCTCGTAGCCGGCTTCCTTGGCCTTCTCGTCGTAGTAAGCGAAGGACTGCTTGGTGGGCTCGAGGTCGGTCGCGAGCATGACATAGGGGTAGCGATGCTTGGCCGCCCAGTCGACGGTGTTCTTGGAGAGGATGCCCGGGATCCAGATCGGCGGGTGGGGGTCCTGGTACGGGCGAGCCCAGGGGTTCACGTAGCGGAAGTTGTAGTGCTCACCCTCCCAGCGCCAGGGGCCGGGGGTGGTCCAGGCCTTGAGGATGAAGTCGTGGGCCTCCTGGAAGCGATCCCAGTTGAAGGGCGACTGGGAATTGTGGGCGACGCTCTCCCGGCCGGTGCCGCGCACCCAACCGGTGATCAGGCGTCCGCGCGAGATCATGTCGATCTCGGCCAGTTCCTCGGCCAACCAGAGCGGGTCCTCCCAGATCGGGAGCACGTTACCGAGCAGGACGATCTTGGCCTTCTTGGTGATGCGGGCCAGGATCGCGGCTTCCACGTTCATCACGCCGCCCATGCAGAAGGGCGTGGAGTGGTGCTCGTTGAGCATCAGGCCATCGAAGCCCATCTCCTCGGCGTAGACCTTCTCGTCCAGATAGCGGTTGTAGAGGTCGGCCCCCAGCTTGGGGTCGTAGTCGGCGTTGGAGATGCCGAGGTCGGTGATGTCCCGACCGGTCGCCCCGAAGAAGCCGGAGCTCTCGTCTTGATACGGACGCTCAGTAAAGTGGCCAACGAACATGTGGGATTCCCTTCAGCGCGCGGCCGCCGAGCCACGCGATCGTACACAGTTTGCGATCAGGAGCTGCCGGCGAAGTCTGCGATCAACGACGCCAGGACGTCGGGTTGTTCCATCTCAACGAGGTGTCCTGCGCCGTCCACGATCTCCAGGCGGGAGTTCGCCAACGCGCCCTGGTAGAGGTCGGCGGAGCTGCGCGGGATGACGCGATCGTCCGCGCCCCAGACAAGCAAGGTGGGCGTCTGGACGGTGGCGAGCAACGGCAGAAGCTGGCGATTGAACATCCACGGCTTCCAGGTCAGGCGCGCGGTCATTTCGCGGCTGAAGTCCCAGAGCTGCTTAACGTCCTCTTCAGGCGCTTCGCCGAAGATCTCCTCGTAGGCCGCGTCATTGGAGAAGCTGAGCCGAACGTAGTCGTCGTGCTCGTGCATGATGAGATCGACGATTTCACCCTCGTCCGGCTGGACGCCGGCGGCACCGATCAGGACCAGGCCGCTGAGTTGATTGGGGCTCATCGTGGCCGCCTCCGCGGCGATCCAACCACCGAAGCCGCTGCCCATCAGCAGGGTCGGGCCGAGGTCAAGCTCGTCGAGCGCGCGCAAGACCAATATTGCCAAGTCACGGGGGTGGCGCGCCCAGGTGGGGCGCTCCGACTGGCCGAAGCCAGGCAGGTCTGGCACCGAGACGGCGAAATTCTGGCTCAGCGCCTCATGGAACGGGAGCCAACCGAGGCTGCCGGTGGAATGATGCAGCCAGACGGCGCTGGCGCCGGAGCCGCCCTGCACGAGGCGCAGGTTGAGACCCGCGATCGAAACGGTCTGCTCCGTGGAACTCTCTGTGGTCGTCACCTAGTCCTCCTCAGGGCGCACAGGACGGCACTCTGGCAGATGCGGGATGATCTCCCCGACGCCAACCATCCGGCTGGAGGGAACGAATCATCTGCGGGATACTAGCAGTTCGGGAAGTTAGCTCGTAGTGCTGCAAAACGTGGCGAGCGAAGCGGTGCGGCACCGCTTATGTCGCGAGCGGATCGCTGGGGGCTGCTGACGAGCGCTTCCCTTGTCGGCGGGCCAAGTCTTCGGGAGCATAGCTGAGAGGAACCAAGAATATGGCACCTGACCCCGAGGACCACACGGGCGCGTTGGCGCCATACCGAGTCGTCGACCTGTGCGGCGAACTGGGGGCGCTGTGCACGGTGATGCTGAGCGGGCTTGGGGCCGAAGTGATCCGCGTCGAGCCGCCCGGCGGGCACGCGACGCGAACAAAGCCGCCGCTGCTGGCGGACGGAACGAGCCTCTATTGGTCGCAGATGAACGCCGGCAAACGATCCGTTGTGCTGAACCTGGAGTCGACAGCGGGACGCGAGGACCTGCGACGACTCGCGAAGACGGCGGACTTCCTCATCGAATCGTCGACGCCGGGAGCGATGGCATCGCTCGGCTTGGGCTTCGAGGATCTGCGGGCGATCGCGCCGCGCCTGATCTACACATCGATCACACCCTTCGGGCAGGAGGGTCCGAAGTCGGATTGGGCGGGGCCCGATCTGATCGGAATGGCGGCCGGGGGACTGATGAGTCTCTGCGGCGACCCGGATCGCGCGCCGCTGCGGGTCAGTGTCGAACAGGGCTTTGGGCTGGCCGGACTGGCGGCCTCCGTCGGTTCCTTGATCGCCTTGCACGCACGGGAGCGAACCGGGCGGGGGCAGCAGGTCGATGTATCGATGCAGGCTGCGGTCGCCAACGCTCTGGGCAACGCGCGGCTCTATTACGCGATGGAGGGACTGGTCACGCGCCGAGCCGGGGGTGGGCGCGCGTTCGGCAAGGTCGGTACGCGGTTGATCTTCGAGTCCAGCGACGGCCACGTGGCCTTCATCCGCGTGTCGTACACGTTCGAGGCCCTGGCCACCTGGTTCGAGGCGGAGGGGGTGCCCTACGCGTTCGAGGTGGAGCGCTGGTCGCAGCGCGCGCTGGCGGGGTCGCAGATGCCAGACGCCAGCGAGGTGACGGCGCTGGAGGCGGAGCTGATTCCGTTCTTCGCGGCGCGCTCCACGATGGAGTTGTACGAAGAAGGACAACGTCGCGGCTTGATGATCTGCCCGGTCAGCAACATGGCGGATCTGGCGGCGAACCCGC
>CAUYZA010000336.1:0-3534 GCA_963577225.1 Dehalococcoidia bacterium
AGCACCTGGCGCAACAGGCGCAACCGCACAGTGCGCTGCACCTTCGCCGAGGTCGCGTATGCGATCGATTCCTTGGCGTACTGCAGGATGGCTCGCGCAATGGTGATCGCAACCACCGCGGCGAGCTCGGGCACGAGATCGCCGATCGACTCGCCCTCGAAAACCTGCGCCGTGAGCCAGCCGAGAAGTGCGAGTCGCGCGATCCCGGTCGCCGCCGTCGCCAGGCCCACGGCGACGGCGAGCGCAATCTGTAGTCGCGCCCCAACCGTGTAACCCCAGAGCCGCAGGCTGAAGTACATCGCTCGCTCGCCCGGCCATTTCGGCTGTCCCGTTCGACTGCCGATGCTAGGCGGGTGCGGCGCTCCGGCCTAGTTCTCACGGGGCCCGCATGAGGCCCACGCGGGAGCGGTCACGGAAACGGCATGGCGACACGCGGCGCGCCGGGGCAGACACTGGCCCAACCCATTTGGAGCCCAAAGGGAGCGAGCTCAAGCAGGCTGGGACAACTCCGCGCGAACAGCGGAAGAGACGTGGTCTCCCCGGCGCAGCCCTGTCGCGCGTTAGGCGGTCGCCTTGAGGGCGCCGTCGATCCGGTCGCTGGCTTCCTCGACCGCGCCGTCACCCAGAGCGAACACGGCGATCGCCAGCGGGACCACGATCACCGCGGCGCCCATCGCGTAGGCGAGCATCGTCAGGCCCTCTTCGTCGCGGTGCAGGTCCTGTTGCAGTTTCCGGTCGTGCAGTTTTACCAGCACACGGTCAGTCAGATGTCGCATCCTTGCGATCCTTTCAGGGCTGCTGAGCCCGAGATGGGGTCCGCGTGGAGGCGACGCGTCGAACCCGGGGCATCCTCTTGGCCTCGAAAGGCTCACCGCCGTTCCTGCGACGGGGAACCGAGACCCTTGTCTCCGCGAGATAGACTCCCTCCCCCATGTGGCGTGACGCCGTTTGGGGGTGCCACCCAGAAGTTCGTCGACGCTCTATCTGGGAGCGCTGGACATTTCTTTTCGACCATCATGGATCCCACGACGTTGAAGCCCGGATCGCGCGCCGATACGGTCGGGCCACGACGTCACGGTCAGGCTCTCGGCCCAGCCACGCCGTCCTCTTCGACGCTGGGGGCGTTCTTTTCCGCGAGCACGGCGCCGCCGCCTTCGCGCCCTTCGAACGCCGCTGCGGTGTCGCCTCGCGCGAGTTCTTGCGCGCCCTCGATGACAGTGCGGCGTATGACCGGCTGCGCACGGGTCGGATCGAGTGTCCGGCCTACCTGGCCGAAGTCGCGCGCGAGCTTGGGCACCGCTACGGCATCCGGATGACCCGCATTCTGGACGACTGGTATCGCATCGAGCGCGTCGCGGAGGCGGAGAACGTGGCCCTCGCGCGCGCCCTCCAAAAGGCGGGCCACGCTGTGGTCCTGGCCAGCAACGCCTCGGCGGGCATGGCGGATCGGCTCGCGGAGCGTTACGGGACCGACATCGAGTGGGACGCGGTCATGATCTCTGGCACGGTCGGCGTCGCCAAGCCCGATCCGCGTTATCTCCGCGAAGCAGCATCGCGTGTGGGATTCGAACCGTCGGCCTGCTTCTGATCGACGACAAGCAGGAGAAAGTCGAGGTTGCCCAGGCGGTCAGCATGTCTGGCCATCGCCTTTGCGACGATGTCCCCGCTCTGCGTGATGCCGTGCGGGCATGGGGTGTCGACTGCGAAGATGTTGGCTAGCGGGACTCGCCCAGCGGCCCACGGGGACTCCTAAACTGATCCAGTCTGTTCGGTCGCAGCTCAGGCCGTCGCGGTCTGCCGGATGCGCAATGGGGAATGACGCTGCACATGGATCTCGACACCGTTCTCGCCGCCGAAGGACCGCTTTGGGATCAGCTCTACGCCCGACTCACAGGCCTGTCCGACGATGAACTCGTGCGGCCCTTAGTCGACGAGTGGAGCGCGAAGGACATCCTGCTCCATCTTTCGCGCTGGCACGACCACGCCCGTGACGCGATCCAGGCAATGACCGCGGGTCGCGAGCCGCTCTCCCGTCACGATGACTTCAATGACTGGAACGCCCGCTGGAATGCGGAGGACCAGAAGTGCACCGTCGACGACGCGCGACGGATTACTTCGGAATCGCGCCGTGCCTTGATAGGCTGCGTTGCCAACCTGCGTCGCCAACCTGCGGCCGGACCAGCGACAAGGCGAATGGGTGCAGTGGCTTCATGCCAACACCCAGGAGCACTATGCCCAGCACCTGAGCGAGTTGCCGGATACGTCCTGACGGGGAGCCCGCTACCCAGACGGTTTCGCCGCTGCCGGGCCGCCGAAGGGGAACGGGCGCTCCGGACCAGGAGTTGCAGCCGACGCACTAGCATTTGTGCAGTCACCTGGGTTCCACACCCCCAGGCGTGAGAATCGCATGACGACGGTCCCCATCGACGAGGGCCACCCGGACCGCTGGAAGGCGCTGATCGTTCTCGCGGCGGCGCAGGTCCTGATCATGCTGGACCTGCAGATCGTCAACACGGCGATCCCGGCGATCGCGCGCGCTTTCGAAGCCTCGTCCGCGACGCTGCAGTGGATCGTGGACTCGTACGCGCTGATCTTCGCTGGCCTTCTGCTGCTGGCCGGCGCACTGGGGGATCGTTTCGGCCGTCGACGCGTGCTCTTCATCGGCCTGGTCGCATTCATCGCCTCCTCGCTCGGCGCGGCGGCCGCGAACAGTGCCAACATGCTGATCGTGATGCGTGGGCTGCAGGGCGTGAGCGCCGCGTTAGTCATGCCACAGACGCTCTCGATCATCACCGCGATCTTCCCCAGGCATGAGCGCTCGCGCGCTCTGGGGATCTGGGCCGGCGCGATGGGGCTGGGCACCGCGGGTGGGCCGCTGCTCGGCGGCGCCCTGGTTGACAGCATCTCGTGGTCGGCGGTCTTCTGGGTGCCGGTCCCCGTCGCTCTGTTCACCATGGCTGGCCTGCGTGTGGTCCCCGAGTCACGCAGCGCCGGCGACAACCGCTTGGACTTGCCCGGCGCGCTATTTGGCACGACGGCGATCTTCGCGCTCGTCTACGCCATCATCGAAGGCCATGCCGCCGGGTGGGGCTCCCCACTGATCGTGGCCGCCTTCGCCGTCGCGGGCGGCTCCTCCATCGCCTTCATCGCCGCCGAGCGCGTCGCGCCCAACCCCACCGTTCCATTGCGCTTCTTCAAGCAGCGCGACTTCAACGGCAGCGTGATCGGACTCTTCCTCGTTTTCTTCGCCTTGATGGGGATGATGTTTTTTCTGGCCCAGTACTTTCAACTCGTGCAGGGCAAGAGCGCTTTCCAGTCGGGCCTGAATCTCTTACCCACTGCGATCGGGATGACCATCATGGCCCCGATCACCGGCAGACTGATTCCGATCGTGGGGCCCAAGATCTTATTGACCCTGGCCGGACTGAGCGGCATGGGAGTGCTGCTCTGGTTCAGCCGGCTCGACGTCGACAGCGGCTATCTCGGGATCGGGATCGGCCTCTTCGTTTTCGGACTCGGCGGCGGCCTGGCGAT
>CAUYZA010000337.1:0-3528 GCA_963577225.1 Dehalococcoidia bacterium
GCTCGAGATCATGGGGCAACGTCGCAGCGAGTGCCAGCTTGAGCACAGTGGCCACACCGCAGACATCGTGGTTTGGCGGCCGGGACTGACCGCGCCCCATGGTTCTGCCGCCTTTGACGATGTCGAACTCCTGCTCGGACAGGCCCGCGAGCTCGCGGGGCCGCTGATCGATCTGGCACGCGACGGAATGGGCGGGTTCCGGGCCGGTGTGTACGAGGGCGCGGTGCGGAGCGGATAGCGAGGCTCGCGTCCCAAGCAACACCGATTGGGTGCGCCCAGCGGACGCCGGCCAATCGGAATGGACCCCTCGTCAGAGGTCGGCCTCGCTCAGGTCCGCCGCCCGCGATGCCACACCCTTCGTCGACCACCGTGCTTACCGTGACCGACATCGCCCCGTCGGACGGGCCATCGCTCCACTCGGGCTCGAGCCCAGCGTCCTGTCTCGCCAGCGCGATCTCGTTCGCGGATTCGCCATGTCTGGCTCCTTCCCGTGCCGGAGTCGCTTGGGCCAGCTCTCAGGTCCGGCAGTGCCGAAGCTCCGGCGCCCCTGCTCAGATGGATTCGGGGACGCCGCACTTTTCGCCAGCACAGCGCGGGACTGGACGCAATTTACGAGCTGAGCTTCCTCCGGCCGCGAGTCCGATCCGCACTACGGGGCGTAGAAAGGACTAGGTAGTGGTGTGGAGAGGGCGGAGGGCATGGATCGCAAGCGACTCGGACTTGTGGGTCTGGTTACGGTTGGCATCCTTGCGGCTGCCTGCGGCAGCGCCCTCGACGGATCAGCCCCCGCGACGGGCAACGCCTCCGAACCCGCGACGATCGATCCGGTCGAAAACGTGGTCGCCACCCCACCACCGGCTGACGCAGAGGCGGATGCGTCCGTCACCACCGCACCGGCCCCGGCCCGCGAAGCGGAAGAAGAGAACGTGCTTCTCACACCCTTCGGCAGCCCCGCATTTCTGCCACTGGATGCTACCGAGACGCCGAACGGCCGGCCCATCTTCCGCACGGAGCAACTTCCCTTCGGCTGGGGCCAGAACTGGAAGACAAACTTCGCCATCCGCACCGTGGACCTGTCCGAGATCTTCTCGGGCGGTCCGCCGCGGGACGGCATCCCGCCGATCGACAATCCGAAATTCGGCAGCATCGCCGATCAGGTTGGTCTCTACACCGACAACACCCCGATCGTGCAGGTCGAGGTGAACGGTGATGTGAGGGCGTATCCGATCGCGATTCTGACCTGGCACGAGATCGTCAACGACGTGATCGGCGGCGTGCCGGTGTCGGTGACCTTCTGTCCGCTCTGCAATACCGCGATCGCGTTCGAACGCACGATCAATGATGTCGTCTTCGACTTCGGCACTTCGGGCACGTTGCGCAATAGCGACCTGGTGATGTGGGACCGGCAGACGGAGAGCCTCTGGCAGCAGATTGGCGCCGAGGCGATTGTCGGCTCCATGGTGGGCGCGAAGCTCTCGTTGCTACCGGCGCCGATCGTCTCGTGGGCCCAGTTCAAACAGAACTTCCCCGAGGCCCTGGTGCTGTCCCAAAACACCGGCATCCGACGCAACTACGGCGCGAACCCCTACAGCGGCTACGACGACGTCAACAACACGCCCTTCCTCTTCCGCGGGCAATTGGACTCGATCCTGAGCCCGTTCGAGCGGGTCGTCACGCTGGATCTCGGAACGGAGTTCGTCGCCTACCCGTTCCCGTTGCTTGAGGAAGTACGCGTCTTCCAGGACGTGCGTCAGCAGCGGGAGATTGTCGTCTTCTGGACGCCCGGCACCTCCTCCGCTCTGGACACGCGCGTGATCGATGAGGGCCGCGAGGTTGGCTCCACGGGGGTCTTCGCGCGAGCTGTCGATGGGCAGGCGCTCGAGTTCTCGCCCAACCCCACGGACGATCAGACCTTCCTCGACCAGCAGACCGGCTCGACCTGGAACATCTTCGGCAAGGCGGTCAGCGGACCTCTGTCCGGAACTCAGCTTGAGCCGCTGGTCTTCGCCAACCACTTCTGGTTCGCCTGGGCGGCCTTCCAGCCGGAGACGGAAGTCGTCACCGGCTAGCCACTCGGCACGGCGCCGGTTCGTCGGTCGCGCGTCGCTGTGTCGCGAGCCCCTGCTCTCCGGAATCCGTCCCGCGCCATCTCACCGGCCCGCAGGGGCTGCACTGGGGTCGACTCTCCAGATCCGTCGCTCTGTAACCGGGATACCGTTGAAACGCGATGCCGACGCGTCGGTCGACGCCGACTGCTCGTAAGTAGTTCAAGAGCCTCCAAGCACGTCGACCTCTGTCGACCTGTTCGCGCGCACGGCGTAACAACGGGATTCGTGGGCGGGCGGCGGGCTCGGGGTTCAGGACGGGGAGAAGAGGCAATGGCTCAACGCGCGCTCGGATTTCCATCGCCGTTCCCGGCTGCCGGGCAAGGCCGCAATTTTTGGCTGTTCGTGGGATTCGCCCTCCTCGGAGGATTCGTCGTTTTGGCAGCGCTGATCAACAACAGCGACGTACCCACCGCAGACCGTGACGTCGCCGACTGGATCCGGGCGATCGACTTCTGGAGCTGGGATTCCCTGGTCTCGATTGGTGAGGGCCTGGAGGGGGCCCCGGGTGGCGTCATCGTTTGGTTCGCGGCCGTGGTCATCTTCTGGGCCAGCGGCCGGCCGGTGGAAGTAATCATCCTCGCCTTCGCGGCGGCGATCTGGCTGCCCAAGGCGATCGCGGAAGAGGTCGTCTCGCGCTCCCGGCCCGTGTTCGATGGCATCGACGGGTCGAACCGAGCAGCGGGCCGGGCGGTGCGAGCCGTCTCATTCGGCGTGCTGCTATCGATGGGGTTTCAGCGCGTCTACGCGGGGGCCCACTGGCCCAGCGATGTTTTGGGCGGGTATCTCTGGGGCGGGTTGATCCTGGCGCTGATCATCGGAGCTTTTGAATTCAGCCAACGACGCCCCGGATCAGGCGTCGGTCCCGCCTAGCGCGGGCCTCGCCGGTTCTCGCCACAAGCGGACACGGGAGGGCGCGGGTCGCCGCCATCTGAACCGGGGTGCGCGCGGGGCATGCCGCAACATGTGGCTGGCGGCGGCACAGTTCTGGCGTCGGTCCGCGAAACCGGGCTGATCCGGGTGAGTCGTGAACGATCGCTCGACCGAGGCGGATCCCGTCACTGGGCGCCGTAGGGAGTTCCCGAGACGCCCGTCGAGACCAACTCCTCGTATTCGGCGACGCTGATCCCCAACTCCTCGTTGAGCACTTCCCGACTGTGCTCACCCAAGCAGGGTGCCGGACGCAGCGGCGGCGACGCCGCTTGTTGGAGTCGCCAGGGCGCGCCCGGAACGACGCTGGCGCCGCTCTCGGGATGGACGACGGTGGTCAGGAAGCCGCGCTGGACGAGGGCCACGTTGGGACGGTCGTAGAGCTCATAGAGCGAGACGACGCGAGCGGCGGCGCAGCCGACGGCGTTGAGCGCCGCCTCCGCGACAGCGACGTCTTGGCCCAGGCACCAGTCCGCGAGAATGGCATCGAGCG
>CAUYZA010000338.1:0-3522 GCA_963577225.1 Dehalococcoidia bacterium
GACCTCGCCGTGCGCGCCCGGCTCCATCAGATAGACGGCCGGATACTTCATCGTCAGCTTGCTGCCGAGGTTGCCGTCGACCCAGGTCATGACGGCGTTCTCGTAGGCCACGGCTCGCTTGGTGACCAAGTTGTAGACGTTGTTGGACCAGTTCTGGATCGTGGTGTAGCGGACGTTGGCGCCCTTCTTGCAGATGATCTCGACGACGGCGCTATGCAGCGAGTCGCTGGAGTAGATCGGCGCCGTGCAGCCCTCGACGTAATGGATCTCTGAGCCTTCGTCGGCGATGATCAGCGTGCGTTCGAACTGGCCCATGTTTTCCGTGTTGATGCGGAAGTAGGCCTGCAACGGCACGTCGACCTTGACGCCCTTGGGCACGTAGATGAAGGACCCGCCCGACCAGACAGCGGTGTTGAGCGCCGCGAACTTATTGTCGTTGGCCGGGATGATCGTGGAGTAGTGTTCCTTGAAAATCTCCTCGTGCTCCTGCAGCGCCTGGTCGGTGCTGAGGAAGAGGACGCCTTTCTCCTCCAGGTCTTCACGGATGTTGTGATAGACGACTTCCGAGTCGTACTGCGCGCCGACGCCGGCCAGCAGCCCCTTCTTTTCGGCTTCGGGGATGCCCAGCTTGTCGTAGGTGTCCTTGATGTACTCGGGGACGTCGTCCCAGGACTCTTCGTCGCGATCGGTGGCCCGCACGAAGTAGTGGATGTCGTCGAAATCGATGTCGATCTCGCCTCCCCAGTTCGGCATCGGGCGCGCGTGGAAATGCTCCAGCGCACGCAAGCGCAGCTTGCGCATCCATTCCGGCTCGTTCTTGAGATCCGAGATCGTGTTGACCACCTCGGCGCTTAGCCCCTTGGGCAGCTTGACCAGCGCTTCCGCGTCATCGTGGAAGCCGAACTGGTAATCGTCTTTGACGACTCCGGGCTTCTGCAAATCAGGGTGTGAACGTTCTTCCGTGACCATTAGGCTGATGCTCCTTCCGCGACGCGCTCCAGAATTGGGTCGTAACCTTCGGCTTCCAGCCGCTCGGCCAGCGAGAAATCGCCTGACTCGACGATCTGCCCGTCCGCTAGTACATGCACGAAGTCCGGCCGCACGTAGTTGAGCAGCCGCTGGTAATGCGTAATCAGCAAGATCCCGTTCGACTCGCTACGGAACTCATTGATCCCCTCGGCCACGATGCGCAGCGCATCGATATCGAGGCCCGAGTCCGTCTCATCCATGATCGCCAACTCGGGGTTGAGTAGGCCCAACTGCAGCGTCTCGGCACGTTTCTTTTCGCCACCGGAGAAGCCGTCGTTGACGTAGCGCCGCACGAACGACTCGTCCATCTGCAGACGCCCGAGCACCTCGTTCAACTCCTTGCGGTACTCCTTGACCGGGATCTCTTCGCCACGCCGCGCGCTCATCGCGCGACGCAGGAAGTTGATCATCGAGACGCCGGGTACGTCAGTGGGGTACTGCATCGCCAAGAAGAGACCCAGGCGGGACCGTTCGTCGGGGCGCAGACCGAGGATCGAGTCGCCCTTGAAGCGCACGTCGCCGCCCGTCACGGTGTAGCGCGGGTGCCCCAGGAGCGTGTTGGCCAGTGTGCTCTTGCCGGAGCCGTTGGGCCCCATCATCGCGTGCACTTCGCCCGCCGCGATCGTGAGCGAGAGACCCTTCACGATCTGCAGATCGGCGACGCTGATCTGCAGGTTGTCGATTTCTAACAGCGGTCCACTCATGGGCCGTCCGTCATCCTTCCTGCCCGTTTGGGGCTTTCCGGCCTGATCGGGCCGGTTCTTGTCTTGATCTCTGTAGCAACGCCGAGATCGGCGACATCGACTAAGTATTCGCAGGCGTCATCGCCGTGGGCGACGCTGGCGACCTGTGCCACCGACGCGCCCAAGAGGCTTTCGATGGCCAGCCGGTCTGATTCGCAGATGCAGTCGCTCTCGTCGGCCGCGCTGCGATAGGGACAGGCGTGGTTGCGCAGGGTGTAGCCGGCCTCGGTGGCTTCCCAGCCATCCAGGATTCCTTCAGTGCGCAGCACCGCGACGATCTGTTCGATGCGCTCGCCGGGGTCCTCCGCCTGCACCTGTGAGCGGTGCTCGGCGACGAGTTCGTCGGCCAGACCACGGGCCACCTCGGACTCTTCGTGACGGCCGTGCTTGATCTGGGAGAGCAGGCGAGTGGCGAGGAAGGCGGAGTGGTCGCGTTGACGGCTGACGCCGTCGTCCGTGGCGCGGTAGCGCCGGTAGGGGCGACCGGTTGACTGGCGGATTTCGTCTGCGGTGAGCAGGCCGTCGAGCGCCAGGCGGTCCAGATGCCGCCTAACGCTGGCGTCGGACAGGGCCAACGCCGCGCAGAGTTCGGCGATCGTGGCGCCGCCGTGGTCCACGATGTGCGTCAGGAGTTCTTCCCGGGTGCCGTCGACAGTCATGAGTCGCCTCGATCGAGCCGCTTGAGCTGTACTTGTAGGCTAGACAGCGGCGGACTTTCCGTCAATAAATGAGGAAAAAGAGGAAAAGTGTGCCAGGACGCAGATCGGAGGGCAATCCAGGCCTGATCTGCGGGTAAAGCGGGCAGTGAAATCAGTCGATGCGACGGCTCTTCACCTCACAGCAAAGACCATCGCTGGCGATGGTGAGCGGGCCGGGGAAGACGCTGGCGGCGCGTCGTTCGGCCTCTTTCAGATCGGTGCCATACCAGAAGTGGGTTAGCAGCATTTCTTGAGCGTTGGCGCCACAGGCCATGGCGGCGGCCTGCTCTGGCGTCAGGTGGCCTCGCACGGGCCCCGTCTCGGGTTCCGCGAGCGTGCCTTCTGCTACGAATAGGTCACAGTCCCGGGCCAGTTCCGTCACTTCGTCCTTCGGTGCCGTATCTCCGGTGTAGACCAGCGAACCGCTGCCGTCGACGCGGATCGACCAGGCGGGGACGTAGTGCTCAGCCGGCGCGAAGCGGACTTGCAGCGATCCCAACTGGAGTACCGCCTTGGGGTCGTACTCGCGCAGGAGGAAGGTGTTCGCGCAGAAGTCTTCGGGGAAGCTGATCGCGCGCATGATCTGATGCAGCGCGTCCGTCCCGCCGGGGGGCAGATGGAGTTGGATTTGTCGATCTCTGACGCCACCCATTTCCCGCGTGACCCGGAAGCGCAACGGGATCACGTCGATGAAGTGGTCGGCGTGCATGTGTGTGATCAAGATGTGGTCGATGTCGAACTCGGGCCGCACGCCCAGCACGGCCGAGGCGATCCCATGCCCGCAATCCAGCAGCAACGTCTGGCCGTCGTCCTCCAGCAGGTAGCCGGAACTGTTCACGCCCGGGGGCGGGCATGCGGCTCCGGATCCAAGAACGGTGAGGCGCATAGGAGACCTATTCAGAGTGACCGTCGGTCGGGGGGCTCGCAGGCACTTGCGCGGGAGTTTATTGGGGGGTGGATTCGAGCGTCAATTATTCCTCACGCTCGTCCAATCCACTGTGCACAGATGCTCATCGGACCCGCAACCCCCCGCTTTACAGCCCGGAGCGCAT